>CAYYEE010000082.1:0-12641 GCA_964470775.1 uncultured Planctomycetota bacterium
CCCCGACGGCAAGTCCCGCACCCCCAACCTCGCCGCCTACATCGTCACCCACCCCGCCAACCTCGCCCCCGGCCAAACCCTCACCCACGCCTACGAGCTCTACGCCGGCCCAAAAGACCCCGCCGTCATCAAGCAATACCCCGCCCTCGACGGCCTCATCAACTACGGCTGGTTCCTCTTCAACCCCATCAGCTCCCTCCTCGACGTCATCCTCCGCTTCGCCCGCGGCGTCACCGGCAGCTACGGCCTCGCCATCATGCTCCTCACCCTCCTCATCAAAGTCGTCCTCTTCCCCCTCACGCGCAAAAGCCAGATCACCATGCACAAGATGAAGCAGATTCAGCCCTTCATCAACGAACTGCGCGAGAAATACAAACACGACCGCGAGCGCCTCGCCCGCGAACAGATGCAGCTCATGCGACAGCACGGCGCCAACCCCCTCACCGGCTGCCTCCCCATGTTCTTCCAAATCCCCGTCTTCATCGGCCTGTTCAACATGATCCGCAACGCCATCACGTTGCGCCATCAAAGCTTCCTCTGGATGCGCGACCTCTCCAACCCAGACACCATCGGCCACATCGCCGGCTTCCCCATCAACATCATGCCCGTCCTCATGACCATCACTTGGTTCGTCCAGCAGCTCACCATGCCCAAGCCCGACGACCCCCAGCAGCGCGCCACCCAAAAGATCATGATGATCACCCCCGTCATCTTCGGCTTCATGCTCTACAACTACGCCTCCGGCCTCGCCCTCTACTGGTTCACCAGCACCTTGCTCGCCATCTGCGAGCAGAAGTACATCAAGTGGCAGATCGAGCGCCACCATAGCGCCCCCATCATCGTCGGCGCCGAAACCGCGCCCGCCGCGCCCGTCGAAGCCAAGCCCGCCCCCGCCGGCCTCGACCCGCGCCCGCGCAAGCGCCCCGGTTCCCGCCGCAGGCGGTGACCCCTCGTGTCCGCCCACGACACCATCGTGGCGGCCAGCTCCGCCGCCGGCCCGGCGGCCAGAGGCATCGTCCGCCTCAGCGGTCCCCATAGCGCCTCCATCGTCCGCGCCATGCTCGCCCCAGGCCAGGACGCCTCTTTCCTCGCCCGCGCCTACCACGCCGCCGACGCGCTGCTCCTGGCCGAGGGCATGACCATCCCCGCCCGGCTCTACGTCATGCTCGCCCCCGCCTCCTACACCCGCGAAGACATCGTCGAAGTCCACGCCCCCGGCGCCGCCCCCATCCTCCGCGCCCTCATCGACGCCATGCTCCGCCTCGGCGCGCGCCCCGCCCAGCCCGGCGAGTTCACCCGCCGCGCCTTCCTCAACGGCCGCCTCGACCTCGCCCAGGCCGAAGCCGTCCAGCGCATCATCCACGCCCGCTCCGAAGCCGAAATGCGCGCCGCCCTCAGCGCCCTCCGCGGCGGCGTCTCCACCCTCGCCCGCCGCCTCAGCGGCCACATCACCCGCCTCTGCGTCGAAGTCGAAGCCGGCCTCGACTTCAGCGACCAGGACATCGAGTTCATCACCCCCGCCGACCTCGCCGCCCGCTGCCGCGACCTCGCCGCCGAAATCCGCCGCGCCCCAGCCCCCACCGCCGGCGCCATCCACACCCGCCTCCCCCGCGTCGCCCTCCGCGGCGAAGTCAACGCCGGCAAATCCAGCCTCTTCAACGCCCTCCTTGACGCCGACCGCGCCCTCGTCTCCCCCGTCCCCGGCGTCACCCGCGACACGGTCGAAGCCGACCTCGACCTCGGCCCCCTCACCATCCGTCTCATCGACACCGCCGGCCTCCGGCCCCCGGCCGGCGACATCGAAGCCGAAGCCCTCACCCGCTCCGGCCAGGCCCAAGCCGAAGCCGACCTCGTCCTCTTCGTTGTGGATTCATCCTCGCCCCTCGCCCCCGACGTCCAAGCCGCCATCGAGTCCGTTCCCCCCGCTCGCCGCCTCGTGGTCCTGAACAAAAGCGACCTGGTCTCCGGGACCAGCGCAGCCCCGGCGACATGTGGCGGAAGCCCGCCTCCGGCGGGGTCGCAAGGTATCCCCGAAACAACCGGCGCCCTCCATGTCTCAGCCATCACAGGCCATGGGTTGGACGAACTCAAGCGGCAAATCGCCCGCCGCCTCGCCACTGGCGCCAACCTGGCCGAAGAGGGACTGCTGCTCAACGCCCGCCACGCCCACGCCCTCCACCGCGCCGCCGAAGCCCTCGACCGCGCCGCCACAGCCGCCCAAGACGGCCTCGGCATGGACCTCGCCGCCGCCGACCTCCGCGACGCCCTCGACGCCGTCGGCGAAATCACCGGCCGCGTCCAACCCGCCGACATCCTCGACCGCATCTTCAGCGGCTTCTGCGTCGGCAAATAGCCCCGCGCCCCTCATCCCCGTGCCTCCCACGCCTCCCAGCCAGGTCGTGGATGAGTGGATCCGCATCCAGAAGAACTGCGGCGAGCCCCTGCCCCCGGCCACCCCGCGCCTCCCAGCCCCGGGCTGGCTTTCCGGCCCGGGGCGACCCTCTTCCGCCTCACAACCCCGGAATCCGCCTCTTGCTCTGCCCCAGGTCCCCCC
Source organism: uncultured Planctomycetota bacterium (assembly GCA_964470775.1). GTDB lineage: Bacteria > Planctomycetota > Brocadiia > CAIUPP01 > CAYYEE01 > CAYYEE01. The sequence continues at coordinate 2,555 of CAYYEE010000082.1, forward strand.
CGTTTGCGATAATCGCCCTCTGAATCTCCACGCGGTTGACCTTGCGCGGCGCGATGCCCTGTTTCAGCGACAGCCCCATCGCCACCCCCGCCGCCTCGCCCATGGCCATGCACAGCATAATCAACCGCGTCCCCGACTGCGCCTCGAACGTCGTCGAGATGCAACGCCCCGCTACCAGCAGGTTCTCCACCTTCAGCGGCGTCATCGCCCGATACGGAATATCGTAGAACTGCGGCTCCGGGAACTTGATGTCCGCGCCCGTGCGGCCCTTGTAGTCGCACAGCGCCGCCTTCCCGCCCTCGGGGAAATACGACGTGTTGAACCCGCCCGCGCTGCAGATCACCGGCCGCTTCTTCCCCTCGATCTCCATCTCCACCCACTTCACGTTCCCAGGTTCGGTCGGGTGGTGAATATCATAACCATGGTGGCTGATCGCCACCACGTCGTCGAACCGCGCCCCCGAGGCCAGGTCCCACGCCGTCATGGTGTACTCGCCCGCGATGCGCCGGCCGTCGCGCACGCCCAACAGCGCGCCCGTGTCAATCAGCCACGACTTCTCAAAACCCGGAATATGCTTGCGGATGAACTTCCACATCGTGTCCGCCTGCTCGCGACCCTCGAAATACATCCGCGTCAGGTCCCGGTTGCTCAGCGGCTTGCACTTGCGCGAATGGCAGATGCAGATGCTCACCTCGTCCATGCCGCAATGCTCCGGCCGTCCCGGAACGTGCGTCATCCAGTTCAGGTGGTTCTCGATCTCATACGGCAGGTCCTTCGCCTCCAGCGCCTTCGCGATCGTCGCCGTCCAGCGGGGGTCGCTCGCCTTCAACTCCGAGTTCACATACTTGTCCCAGTCCACCCCGCCCAGCCGGAACTCCAGCGAACACGCCTGGCTATACCCGTCGCCCGGCCTCCCCGCCGCAAAGTCACACCCCGCCATCGCCGCCGCGTCCCCGTCGCCCGAGCAGTCAATTACCCGCTTCGCCAAAATCGCCTGCCGGCCCGACTTGCTCTCCACCACCACCCCGCAGATCGCCCCCTTCTTCACAATCGCCTCCACGACCTGCGTGTGGAACAGCACGTCACACCCCGCCCCGCGGACCATCCGGTCCAGAATCAGCTTGTTCTTCTCCGGATCGCTGTTGCGATGCCACAGCCCCTTCACCTCCTCCAGCTTGCGGAACATCTCCGCCCCGATCCCCGACAAGAAGTCCAGCGGGATGTTCACCAGCCCCACGGTCGCCAGCCCGCCCAACGCCGACTCCCGCTCGATAATCAACGTCTTGCACCCCGCCCGCGCCGCCGCGATGCCCGCCCCGCAGCCCGCCATGCCCCCGCCCGCCACGATCACGTCATACTCTCCGTCCAGCGGCAACACACGACTCGGCTCAACCACTCCGTTTCCCGACTTCTCGAACGGAATCATGCCTTCATCTCCTTTTTTGGCTCGCCCGCCTCGCTGAACTCGACCTCCACGATCGCGTCACTGGGACAATTCTCGGCGCACCGGCCGCACCCCACGCACTTCGCCGGGTCAATCACCGCGCCCTCAGGCGTCATCGTGATCGCCATCGCCGGACACTCATGCGCGCACGTCAAACACAACACGCATCCACGCTTCACCGCGTAACGCTTCGCCATCGCATTCCCCTCTTCACCCGTCCGCACGTCCCATCCGCAACCGCAACGCCGCCGTCATCCGTTCCGCCGCCGCGCGCAGCGCCGACACGCAGCGCTGCCGCTCCGCCCCTTTCAGCCGATGCGCCGGCGCCGCCAACCCCACCGCCGCCGCCACCGCGCCCCCTGGCTCAAACACCGGCGCCGCCAGCGTCTCCACCTGCCCGTCCCCCGAAAGCATGTCCGCCACGCCCGCCTCGCGGATCTCCGCCAGCCGCCGTTTCAGCGATTTCGCGTCCGCCCCCTCCGGCCAGCGCTCGCCCGGCAGCCCGTTCTTCTCGATAATCCGAGCCAGCGCCTTCTCGTCCGCATACGCCGCCATCACCCGCCCCGTCGCGATCCACATCCCACCCGGCGCCGCCTCCACCGACTCGCTCACCGTCAGGCTTCCCTCGCCCGACGTCTTCACCAGCCGCACCCGGTCCCCGTCGATCAGCGCGCTCACCGACACCATCACCCCCAGCTCCGCCGAAAGCGCCCGCGCCGTCTCTTCCGCCGCCTCCGCCAGCGCCACCCGGTCCTGCCGGCTCCGCGCCAGGCGCCCCGCCTCCGGCCCCACGCGGTACCGCCCGTCCTCCGTCTTCTCCGCCCATTCCAGCGACACCAGCGTCGCCAGGATATGACTCGCCGTCGCCTTGTTCAGCCCGCTCGCCCGCCACACCTCGGTGAACGACCGCCCCTGGCCCTCGGCCAGAACCCGCACCACCTTCGCCGCCCGTTCGAGAACCTGAATCATGTCTGTAGGTCCATATTATGAACCAAGGATTATAATATAAACCTACCGTCCCAGGCCCTTCCTGTCAAGCAAAATCTCGTCCGTACTTCCCATTTTTCCGATTGACGCCAGCCCCTCTCCGCACTATCGTGGTCCCCAATCCGTCCCCCAACCCAAACCTCGCGAAAGGCCCCCCATGCTCATCAACGTCCACAGCCACCTCCACAAGGAACACGACGTCCGCCAGTGGTTTGACAAGCAGGGTCTTGAAGCCGTGGACGTCACCCTTGTCTGCGGCGACGACGACAAATGCGAAGAAGCCATGAAGGTCTTCCCCGGCCGCGTCATCGCCCTCGGCACGCTCAGCTACGACCGCGACAAGCCCGAGCTCGTCGACGAGTTCCATGACCGCGGCTTCCTCGGCCTCAAGATGATCTCCCTGCCCCGCGCGTACGACGACCCCGCCTACTACCCCATCTACGAAAAAGCCGCGCAGTACCAGATGCCCATCCTCTTCCACACCGGCCATCTGCTCCATCAGCCGCGGCAGCGCCGCAACGTCATCTCGCGCCCCAAGATGGACGCCCGCCTCCTCGACGGCATCGCCCGCGCCTTCCCCGAGCTCTACCTCATCGGCGCCCACCTCGGCAACCCCTGCTACGAAGAAGCGTGCAGCCTCGCCCTCAAGCATCCCCGCGTCTTCTTCGACCTCACCGGCGGCACGGTCCGCAAGCTCCCCTACAGCCGCTGGCGCCAGCTCCTCATGACCGGCGCCGAAATCAACCTCCGCAGCCTCGAAGAAAAGCTCGACCTCGCCGTGGTCAACAAGTTCGTCTTCGGCGCCGACGGCGCCACCGTCGCCGAACTCCTCGAGTTCTACGAGAACCTCTTCCGCGTCTTCAGCTTCCCGACCGAGACGCGCGAACTCATCCTCTGGCGCAACGCCGCCCGCATGTTCGGCCTCGAACAGCAACTCGAAGCCAAATGCAAGTAGGGCGACCGTTCGTCATCGCCGGAGCGCGGGCCCGCCGTCGGCCGACGCCGTCCTTTCCGTCCGTTATGTCCCTTTTCTGCCGCCCCGCGTCCCGCTCACCGCCCCCGCAGAACCATCAGCGGGAACTTCTCATACTCGCTGAACCGCCCCTGCAACCCCTCGGCCACAGAGAACAGCAGCTCCTGTTCGCGATACGCGCTGAAGTCGAAACCGCACACATTCACACGCCACACGTCGCCCGGCTCAGGGGCCTGTGGAAAGACCTCCCGGCAGCACGCCCACGGAATCGCGAACTCCACCACCCACCCCTCGTCCACGTCGCGCCAGTCGTTCACCGTCCCTAGGACCGTGGTCGCGACCGCGATCCCCGCCGCCGTCTCGCCGCACGCCAGCCGCTGCTTCGACCCCATGCCCCGGCTCGGCCACGCCACGGCCATCACCGCCCCGAACGGGTTGGTCTCCACCTCCAGAAAAGCAAGCCGGTCCTCTCTCGGTTTGACAAACACCCCCGCGCAATCCGCCAGCCACAGCGGTTGCGTGTTCGTCGTGTGCAGGTAGTGAACGTCCTTGTCCTTGATCGCAATCACCCCGTAAAGACAACGCGCGTCCCACGCCAGCCGCGCCGTCGCCGCGTCCTCGCCTTGGCCGGCTCTGCCCACGGCGCAGCGCGCCGTCAACACCGCCGCCTTGCCCCACACCGCGTCATCCGCCTTGCCGTCAACCACCGGCGGCGTCTCCGCGTACACGATCGGCAGGGGGGCGGGGGGGCTCGGCGTCCGCGGCGCCGCCGCGCACCCCCACACCCCGCACAGACACACCCCCAACGCCAGCCATGACCCACGCATCCGCCTTACTCCACCCAGAGCAGCTTGAGGCCAGGCGCGGCCAGGTCAAACGACGCCTTCCCGTCCTTCAGCGGCGCCGCCTCGCCGGTGAAGGCGTCCCGCGCCTTGCCCGCCAGACCCATGCGCTTCAGATCGAGCCACAGCCCCGCCTTCGCCGGCTCCTTGCCCACGTTCGACACGACCACCAGCGCCCGCTTGCCCGGATGCAGGTACAGGCTTGTCAGGCACTCCTCGCCCGTCACCGTCGCGTATTCCCCGTTCTTCCAAAACGGCCGCCACTCCGCGTTGTCCGTGTCAAAAGCGTCCTTCACTTTCCACACCTTGGCCATCACGTCCACCGTGTCCGTGATCCACAAGATCGCGCGCGGCTCCATGTCATAGAGCATCGTGTACGCCAGGCTTCCCTCGAATTTCCCCGGCTTGCGCTCGTGCGTCACCAGGAAGTCGCTCGGCATGCCATACGGCTCTCCGCGGCACTGCACGGTGAAGTTCTCGAAGGTGAACGGAACGCGGAAGTACAGTTCGCCGATCCACATCCGGTCCACCCACGCCGCCCGAACAGGGCACACGTACCCGGAGCCATGACAGTCAATGAACGCGTCCGGCCGCGCCGCGCGCGCAATCTGGCAGATACGTTTGATGTACTCCCGCGCCGGCCTCACCTTGGTCGTGCCCGCCAGCGTCCCGTCTTCTCTCTTCACGCCGCACCCGTGATGCGTGTTCATGCAAATCTGCGGCGTCTGCATGTGGTCGTAGTAAAGCCCGCCGAGGCGGTAGTCCTTGAACAGCTTGGCCAGGCCCGCGATCTGGAAATCCGTATACAGCGGAACCGCGTTGCACGCCGCCCGAAAGTAGCTGCGCCCCTGGCCCGCCCACACGTGAACCGGCTCCACGCGCCAGTAGTCCTCATACAACACGCTCTCCGGCGCCATGTGGCCCAGCCCATACCCCATGTACACCAGCAGCCGCATCCCGTGCCTCTCGCAGATGTCCGTCAGCGTCTTCAACGAAAGCGCATGAGGCGTGGACGGCGCTCCATAGTCCTCCGTCCAGTGGCTGTGATAGCCCACCACCTTCACCCCCATCGCCGCCAGCATCTCGATCCGCGACAGGTCCGGGATCGGACCGAAGGTCAGCGCCGGCTCCCCGTGCGCGTTCACAATCCGCGCCCCCTCCGCCAGCCGTCCCGCCTTGCCCTTGCGCGGCGCCGGCAGCTCCGCCCCGTCGGCCGCCCCCGCGAAATCCTGCAAGAACACCGTGTCCGGCCGCAGCGTGAATTTCCCGTCCAGCGCCATCTGCTCCGGCGCCAGCGCCGCCGAAGAAATGCGGATCGCCGCCACGCGGAACTCCGACCGGTAGCTCTTGTTCTCCTTGCCGAAGATCATCATCGCCTTGCCCAGGTCCGCCATGTCCTTGGGCAGCAGCCCCTTCGCCTCCGTCTCGCCCGCCAGCTTCCCGTCCGCGTAGAGGCGCAGCTTGTCGCCCCATGTCAGCGCCACGTGCCGCCAAGCGGGCTTGGGCCACGCCACAGGCGCCGCCGCCACCTTCACCTCCTCCGCCCCCTTGCCGCCCCGGCTGAACTCCCACGCCTTGGTGTGCGCGTTCCAGAACAGCATCGCGTACCCAGCCCCGTCCGTAATCTTCACCAGCCGCCGGCTCAGGTACCACCGCCAGTCCTTGTCCGGGTACTCATACGTCGCGTCCCAATCCGTGAACACCCGCGCCTCCAGACACCCCTGCCGCGGGTCTATGTTCCCCTCGGCGGGATACTCCGCCCGCCCCGCGCCGCCGATCCCAGCCGACATCACCGCGCTGTCATAGCGCACGTCGTGAACCATGCGCCGTTGCGAGCTCTTCCGGTCCACCGGCTTCGCCGGCATCGCCATCAGCCCGAACTCGAACGTCTGCTTGCCCTGGAACACCGTCGGCTTCTCGATGATCCGGTAGCGGATCGTCGCCGCGTCGGCCGTGACCTCCACGCTCTGGCAGCGGTTCAGGTCCTTGGGCCGCCACGCCTCCAGGTTGTCCGTGACGACGCACAACCCCCGCTCATAATTCAGCACGCTGATGATCCCCATGAACGACTCGAACGCGTGCCCCGCGCCCGTCAACCGGCCCACGTCGTCATACCTGCCCGGCTGCTGGCTCAGCCCGCCGTTGTAGAACAGCGCAAACTCGCGCCGCGCCGGAATCGCCAGCTGCAGCCCGTCCACCGTCACAGGCTTCTCCGCCTCAAGCGTCACCGACATCCACGCGAACCCGTCTTCCTCCATCCACCCCGCGTGGCTCGCCCGCAGCCCCAGCGCCTCCGCCTCGGCCGACGCCCACTCCACGCGGTTCGCCCGGGCCGACGTCACGCGCATCGGCTGCGCCGCCAGGTCAACGCTCTTGCCGCCCGACGTCATCTCCAGCCGGATCGGCGACGCCAGCAGCTCAAAGCCTTCGCTTTTGACGCTCGCCGGCAGGCTGCGCTGCCCAAAGCCGTAGTCTTTTAGCAGACACGACAGCGTCGTCCCCTGCACGCGGATCGCTGTGAACGGGGGGATCGGCAGGTCGCTCTTGCCCGCTTGCGTCGCGAGCCACGCCGGCTTCGGCGGCCGCGTCAGCGTAAAGAACCGGCTCGCCAGCTTCTCGCCCTTCGCGTCCGCGATGTTCACGTTCAGCGTGTGCGCCGCGCCCAGCGGCCACGCGCCGATATCCACCGGCAGAGGGGCCGGCCGTCCGCCCGCCAGCTCCGCCGTCTGGCGCGACAACTCAGCCCCGCGCCCGTCTTTCACCGTCATCTCCGCCCGCGCGCCCTTGGGCACGGAACTCTGAATCACGACCTCTACGCGGTCCAGCGGAAAGTACTTCTTCAACTCAATGCTCGCCCCGATCCGCGACCGCAGCGGCATCACCTGGCGAAAAATGATCTCCCCCGTCTCGTCCTTCACACGGATCGGCTGCCGCCCCAGCCCCTCGCTGTCCAGCTCCGCCTTCACGGCCACGCCGCTGAACTTCCCCGCCGGCGCGAGAAGCCGATTCCAAAACTCCTTGAGCACGCAATACTCCACGGTCGCGTCTTTCGCGCCCGGGTTGAAAGCTCGGATGCGGACCACGGGCGTGTCGCCCTTCTCCATCGTGAACGTCGCCCCCGCCGTCACCGCGTCGCCGCTCAGCGTCGCCCGAGGCAGCGTCTCCAGGTCGTCCAATGTGCGCGCCTTGCCCTTCGCGTCCATCAACGGCCCCCAGCTCGACACCTCCGCCCCTTCCTGCCCAGCCACGGTGTGGTTGCTCGCCAAGTTCATGCGCAGAACCTGCCCCGCTTTCGGCTCCTCCACCCCCAGCGTCTTCCACGGAATCGCCATTTCCACCTGCCAACCGTCCGCCCGCCGGCTCGTCCTGTGTTCCCATGCGCCGTTCCAGTCCTTGCTGTGCTTGCGCCCCTCGTTCACCGCGTCGTAGATCACGTTGTCCGCGTTCACGACCAACTGAAACACCGCCGCCGGCGTCTCGCCCACGCCCACGTGGACCTCGATGGACTCATCCTCCCACGCCCCAGCGTCCCGCGCCGCGGCCCGGCAGCGGATGTCCCCCGCCTCCGCCCCGTCCACCGAACACGCCACGTACAGACACTGCGCGTCATAACCCACCCGCGCGTGCTGCTGAACGGTGGACGCCGCCTGCCGGTCCGTCTGCCAGAACCCCATCAAGTGCGTGGCGCCGCTCCACTCGTCCTGCGGCCAACCCCGCATGTCAATCGTCCCGTCAATCACCGGCGCCTTGGCCATGCGCGGAATCCGGAACACCGGCAGCGAACCCGCCAAAGCCCCCGCGCCCCACAGCGCCGGACCCAACGCCAACGCCAGCCACAGGCGCCTCATCGCTCCCATCGCTCTCTCCTTATGCGCCGCTCAATAGGGACCGAACCCCTTGCCAGCCGGGACATGCCGCGCAGACCTGCCCATAGCGGCGCCGCAACCCATTCCCGGAACAGGACGGCCCGGGGACATGTTGCGCAATCCGGCCCGTGACCGGATTGCAGCGTGTACCCTGAACAGAGGGAACTCCCAAATGTTCCACTATATGCTGATACATATTGTTTGTCAAGAATCCCCTGCTGAATCGCCGCAATGCATTACTTATAACACATTACTATATTGAAAGTTACGTTCACATCGCCGTTTGAGGCCCACCTGCGGCGCTTACCCCCATTTCCCAAGTTGTGTTGACATTCCTCATGTGTATTGGTATATTTACTTGGCAGAGGAGCCCCACATGCAGACACTGCTTGAACTCGCGGTCGACGACGCCTCCGCGCTCTCCATCAGCGACCAGATCAAGTCCCACATCCGTGACTGCATCCACTCCGGCGCCGTCGCCGCCGGCCAGCGCCTCCCCTCCGTTCGCGCCATAGCCAGACAGCTCGACGTATCCATCACCACCGTCGAAAAAGCCGTGCGCGAACTCGCTCTCGAAGGCATGTTAGAGGGCAAGCCCGGAAAAGGCACCTATGTCCGCGCCGCTCGCCAACCCCGCGTTCGCGCCCTCCGCGTCAACTCCATGAACTGCATGATCGAGGAAGAGCGCAAGCGCGTCGCCGCCGAACTCGCCGCCCTCGACCCGCCCGGCGCCATCGAACTCGACGACCAGGACCCTGACGTCGTGGAAGTCGGCGTCGAGCACATGGCCGCCAAGGCCCCCGAACTCGAGGACGTGGACGACGAGGTCTGCGCCCTCTACGGCCGCCAGACCCAAGGCCGCGACATCTTCAACCCCCTGCGCGCCTGCGGCCGTCTTCACGCGCTCCCTGTCGTCTGGGGCCACCACGCTGTCTGCCTCAACCCCGACCTCTTCCACAAGGCCGGCGTCCCTCTCCCTTCCCCCTCCTGGGACTGGGCCGAAGCCCTTGAACTCGCCCGCGCCCTCACGCGCCCCGAAGCCGGCCAGTGCGGCTTCGTCGCCGTGGGCGCGTGGCAGTATTTCCTGGGCCTCGTGCTTCAGAACGGCGGCGCCATCTTCGACCCCTGCGGCTCCGTCTGCCGCCTCGCCGAGCCCGAAGCCGTCGAAGCCGCCCAATACCTGCGCGCCCTCGCCCCCAATGGCGCGCCCGACGGCCGCCGCTTCGCCGACATCCACAAAGACTTCTACGAAGGCCGCACCGCCATGCTCGTCATCGACAACTGGTGGCGCACCCACCTCGCCGGCGTCAACGGCCGCTTCCCCCTCCTCGCCCGCCCCATGCCCAAGGGCCGCCGCCAGGCCGTCATCCTCCGCGGCGTCGGCTTCGGCATCCGCAAGTCTTCCCCGGCCCGCGCCCTGGCCCACCAGTTCCTCAAGGTCCTCGCCGGCATCGAGCTCTGGCCCCACTACGTCGCCCACCACCCCATCGTCCCCTTCCACCTCCACCTTCAAGGCTCGGACGAAAACACCCGCGTCTTCCTCGAGTCCTTCCGCCACGCCCACACGGTCCTGGACGACATCCGCCCGGAATGCCGCACGCGCCGCCACACCCAAGCCCTTGACCTGCTCGAAGCCACCATCCGCGTCATCCGCTACACCGACATGCCCATTCCCGGCGTCCTGGCCCACCTGCGCGACCAGATCAACGCCTTCATCCAACCCCGCGAAACGTCCGTGACGCGCGGCGCGTGGCGGCATTGCCGCTGACGACGCGCGCCCCTACGGCGCCGCCTTCTCTAGGAGGCCAGACCGATGAGCGCCCCCCAACCCGCCCGCCTCAACGCCCCAGCCTTCACGCTGATCGAGCTGCTCGTCGTCGTCGCCATTATCGCCATCCTCGCCGCCCTGCTCCTGCCCGCGCTCTCCGCCGCCAGAGAGAAGGCCCGCCGCGCCTCCTGCGCCACCAGCCTCAGC
>CAYYEE010000083.1:0-12630 GCA_964470775.1 uncultured Planctomycetota bacterium
CCAGTGCGCCTTCCGCAACAAGCACGGCGGCAACAACTCCAACGTCTTCCGCCGCAACGTGGTCCGAGGCTTCTTCGACTGCGCCGGCCTGTGCGTCTACAACAACACGATCCTCACGAACAGCGTCGGCTCGCGCATCGGCTTCTACCCCGTGCGCGTCGACACCCGCTACTCCGGCGACGTCGAAGCCGTGGACCCCGGCGGCGAACGACGCCGTATGAACCTCTTCCACCCCGTCTTCCAGAAGGACGACCCTCTCTTCGCCGACCCCGCCTGGCGCGACTTCCGCCTCCAGCGCGGCAGCCCCTATGAAGGCCGCGGCGCCTATCCGGCCAACGCGCCGCTGCTCTACGTGGACCCCAAGTCCGGCGACGACGCCCGCGACGGCCGCTCCGTGGCCACGGCCTTCAAGACCCTGGGCCGCGCCTTGGCCAGCGTCAACCCCGGCTTCACGATCTACCTCCTGCCAGGCCAGTATGACGAGCCCCTGAACCTGCCCGTGGACGGCGTCTCCGAACAAGAGCCCCTCCGCGTCCGCGCCTGGGGGCGCGCCGGCGGCGCCGTGCTCACCGCCGGTTTCGCGTGGACCGGCCGCCTCCACGTCTCGCTCGAAGGCCTCACCTTCACCAAGACCGGCGCCAAGCTCGCCAAGTGCGAAGACGTCCGCATGGCCTTCTGCGTCTTCGCCAAGGCGGAATCCGCCCTGGAGCTCGACCGTTGTGATGACGTCCGCCTCAGTCACCTCACGTTCGCCGCGGTCGAGCGCGGCCTCACCCTTGCCGACTGCGGCGACGTGACCCTCACCAACAGCCTCTTCAGCGCCGCCGCCTCGACAATTACGGCCAGCGCCTCCTCGCTCCCCGGCTTTTACGCCGACCACAACGTCTACGACGCGATCAGCGCCAAGGCCTCGCGCAAGACCGCCAACGACCTCGACACGTGGCGCCAGCTCACCGGCTGCGAAGCCTCCAGCCGCGTCATGCCCCTCCAGCTCGACGCCGCCTTCCGCCCCGCCGCCGGCTCCGCCGTGCGCTGGGCCGCCTCCGACCTCACCCACGCCGGCGCCCGCGCCGCGTCCGCGGCCCAATCGCTCGAGATCGCCGGCCTGCGCGTCGTCCCCGGCGACGGCGCCGCCTCGTTCCTGTGGGATACGCCCCGCGGCGCCACCGAAGCCCGCGTCACCGTCCGTCCCGCCGCCGGCGGACCCGAAATCACCGTCGAGCCCGCTTCCACCTTCCAAGTCATGGGCGAGTTCTTCGACCTCACCAGCCGGCCCTCGTTCTTCTTCACCGCCAACCGCCACGCCACGGTCGCCGGCCTCAAGCCCGGCCAGCAGTACGAAGCCGTCGTCACCGCCCTCAACCCCGAGCGCACCGCCTCGCACAGCGAGACGATCCGCTTCAGCCTGCCCGCCGCCCTGCCGCCAGCGCGCACGTTCTACGTCTCGACCAACGGCGACGACGCCGCCGATGGCGCCACGGAAAAAACCTCCTGGCGCACTTTCGCCCGCGCCGCCTCAGGCGTTGCGCCCGGCGACAAGGTCCTCGTCCTGCCCGGCGTCTATCGCGAGACCTTGCGCCCCCGCGTCTCCGGCGCGCCCGGCCGGCCCATCGTGTTCCAAAGCGCCACGCCCGGCGCCGCGGTCATTGACCTCATGAAGAGCCTCACCGCCGGCGTGGAGATCATGAACGTCAACCACGTCCAGGTCATCGGCTTCCGCCTCGCCGGCGGCGCCTTCACCATGGGCGACAACGTCCGCGTGGCCAGCGCCGCCGGCGTGCGCGTCTCCGGCCTGCGCGTGGACTACCCCGAGCATTGCTCCTTCGAGAAGCTCCGCCTGGGCCACGGCGGCCTGGTCGCCGTGGACGCGCCGGGCCTGGTCGTGGATAACTGCGTCTTCCTGTGCGGATACGTCGGCGTGGCCGCGGCCATGTCCCCTGGCGCGCGCATCGTCAACAACACCATCCTCGGCGAAGGCAACTACGGCATCGTCGTCGTCGCCGGCCAGGACGGCGAGCCCTACACCGCGCGCAACAACCTGTTCTATCGCGTCGTCATGGGCTACAAGACCGGTCCCAACATCTGGGTCATGAACGCAAAGGCCCGCCTCGACAGCGACCACAACCTCTTCCACATCCCCGCCAAATTCAAATCCACCATCGGCAAGCTGCCCAACACCGACCGCATCCAGACCCTGGCCGAATGGCAGAAGGCCACTGGCCTCGACGCCCACAGCCTTTGCGCCGAGCCCATCTTCACCGACCCCGTCCACGGCGACTTTCGTCTCAAGCCCGGCTCGCCCGGCCTGACGCAAGCCGACGACGGCGGCGCTGTGGGCGCCCGCTAGCGGCCCGTTGAAAAAGACATTGCGGGGGCGGGGACATGGCGCCTCAGCCCGCCAACGGCGGGATCGCAACGCATCCCCGGAACAGACGCGACGTTCTCAACAGGCTGCTAATGCAAGTCCGTGTTACCGGTTGCCTGCGATTGGCTGCGGAAATGGGCGCGCCGATTTCCGCGGCCAATCACTACTCCACCGGCCCCTTCACCAGGCCGTCCCTCTGGTAGTACGTCGTGCCCGTGTGGCCGGCTTCATGCCAGTAAGGCGGCACGGAGCCTTCGCCAAGGGACGAGTTGAAGGAGAACACGGGGAAGGGCCGTCCGTCCATCGAATGCGTGCGGCAGATGAGCCGGGGCTCGGAACCGTCAATGTGAACGTTAAGGATGCGATCCCACTGCCCCAAGAACCCCACGCGCGCGTAGAGCCAGTAGCGCCCCGCTTTGGGGATGCGAACGCGGTAGGTGGCCGACGCCTTGCCGTCAGGGCCTTGCTCGTCCTGGACGTAGCGCCCCCCCGACGCGCCCGGGTGTTCGCCGATCTTCATAGAACCCGACAACTGGCCCTCTTCGGCCTCGAACTCGATGTAGGCGTAACCCGGCCGCTTCGTCACGCGCCCGCGATAGGGCTGGTAAAGAGGATCGTCGGTCAGAACCCACGCGTCCAGCTTGGCCTTCTTGTACAACGGCCTGCCTGCCAGCTCGCCGCTGAACTCGACGACGCTCTCGCCGGGCTTGAGTTCGAACGACGCGCGGTCCATGGTCCAGCGCCAGAAGTCGGTCGTCTCCGCCACAAGCGTGTAAACGCCCGTGAGGCCGTCGGGCTGAACCTTGAACTCCACGTGGCTCAGCCCGCCCGCGGCGAACGGCTTCTGCGCGATCTTGCGGCCTTTGGGGTCGTACAATGAGGCCGTGCCCTTGTAGTCCAAGCAGTATTTAGCGTTCTGCGCCAGGAACAGGCAAACATCGAACGCCTGATCCTTCTTCTCCACGGCCTGGTAGATCATGCGCGGATCGTAGTTATTGAAGACCCAGGGCAGCGTGGCCATCAGGCGCGTGGCCGGGATCTTGCGGCGCGCCATCTCGCCGATGAGGTCCGCCGTGCCCCACATCAAAACGTCCGACGCCAGCTTATAGCGGGTCTGGATGTTCAGATCCTCGGCGCCCATCAAAGCATAGGAGGGGTCCCCGGAGATGCGCGACGCGTGCGCGGTCTCGTTGTAGAAGTTCATCTCGCGCGCCGCGGGGTAGTTGCCGATGATCTGGCCAGGCGCCTTGGGCGATTCACCGAAAGATGTGTCGCCGGGCGCGCTGCGCAGAGCCATGTAGCCGTCCATGATCCGCAGATACAGGTCGCGCGCCCGCGGGTCGCCGGTCTTCTCCCAGTACCAGCGCACTTGGCGCGCGCCCGCTGAAAACATGTAAGGCCACAGCGTGACGATGGTGTCCTTCTGATAATCGGTGAGCTTGACCACATTGCCGGCCGCCGTGAGAAAGCGGCCGTCGCCGGTCATCTCGTAGGCGCACAGAAGCGCCATTCCCTGCCAGGCCGGCCGACGCCAGTAGTGGACCGGCGGCAGCATGGGCCAGGGCCGCTTGAGGTAGTACTCGCCGACCCACCGCGCCTGGTCGCGCAGACGGCGCTCGCCCGTGAAGAAGTAGAAATCGCGCACGCCCACGTACCAGCTGTGGCCGTTGACGCCGAAATCCGCCTCCGGCGCATTGGGCTGGGCGTGCGGGCCGTGAACATAGATGCCGCCCGCGTACTTCTGGCTGTGATCCACGTCAATGTCCGAAAAATGGCGGATCGCGGCGTCCGCGTAGTCCAGGAACCGCCGGTCGCCCGAACGGAAGAACTGGATCATCATGCCTTCGCCCAGGGCGGTCTCCAGATTGTTGTAGCCGCCGTCGCCGCCCTTGTCGCCGAAGTTCATCAGACCCAGCGCGCCCCCGGCCTTCTGGCTCGCCAGCGTGCTCTGGCTGTAGAGGCTGTACACATCCTCCACCTGGTTCTCATAGGCGGGGAAAGCCTTGGCGTCGCGGGGGGCAAAGGGACCAAGCGCCTCGGTGGCGGCGATCCACGCCGGATCGGCGAACAGCAGCGGCCAGCCCTCGAACGCGCGCCAGCGCTGCTGCGCGGCGGCCGCGTCGCCGGAGAAGTCGAAAAAGACTTCGTGGGTCTTGGCCTGGCCCGCGTAGAACTGGAACGGCGCGGCGCGCGGCGGCACAAGCTGGATCGAGACGCCCCGGGACGAGACCTCGATGCCCTTGGGGAAGTTCTGCCAGAAGTGACGCACGCCGGCAAACACGCCCTGGCGGCCGGCGCTGACGTTGACCCAGCCACCGGCCTCCGCGCCCTGGGCCACGGGCTTGCCCGCGCAGAGGACCTTGAAGTCGTGCGAGCCTGTCTTGCCCTTGGCCGCGGGCACGACGCCGTCCTGCAGCACGCTCGCCGGGCCGTCCTTGACCGCGGCCGGCACGGCCTTGCCGTCCTGGCCGCCGAAGGTCACCACCGCGTCCGCCGGAATGTCCAGGGGCAGGCGCAGCGAGACCTCGTCCAGCTTCAACGTGCGCGGGGTGTCCTGGCTGGCGATAAACGTGTGCTCCACGCGCGCGAACGGCTGGCCCGCCCAGGCGCAGACGCGAACGACATAACCCAGGGACTCCCCGCCGGTCTTGTCCTTATGGGCGCCCGCGATCTTCACCACCGCGCGGACAGGGCCGGCTTCCTCCACCACGACCTCCCTGGGCGCGCCGGCCAGCGACCCATTGGCGAACGCGCCGCCGAAGTCCGCGGGCCCTTTCAATGCCGTCCACTCCGCGCCGCGCAGGACCTCGACCGCTTCGAACAGCCGAAACGCCTCCCGGCCCACGCGAAAGCGCAGCGCGCCCGTGCCCACCGACACCCCGCCCTTATCCTCCTTCACGGTGACGGGCTTGACCGGCGCGGGCGGCGCGGCCTGCGCGCCGAACTCCAGCCGGTACGCCCGCGGCTTAGCCGTGTCTACGGGCGCCACGGTATGAACCAGCAGCCACTGCACGCTGCCGTCAGGCCAGAACGCGAGGGGGTGGGTCTGCGTTGGCATGGGCTTGCCGTCCGCGTCCACTAGCCGCGACGGCGTGTCCGCCGCCAGCTGGCCCTTGCCGAAGGGCACGCCCTGCGTCAGAGGCCACATGGTGGCAAAGGCAGGCGTGTCCTTGCCTGGCGGCAACAGACGCAGCGGCGCGGCGCCCGAAGCCGCGGGCCGGACGCCTTGCCTCTTCAGCGCGGCCGCGCGTTCGGCGCCGTCCGAATAGGGGTACTCTTCGCCCTTGGGGTAGTAATAGCGATTCGGCGTCAGTCGAATCTCATACAGCCGCGCGCCTTTGGCCAGCCCCTCGATGCGCAGGCTGTTTTGGCCCGCGCGGATAAAGGGGCGCGGCGTCACAGGCCGGTTCCACACGTCCTGGCCCGCGCGCCACGAGGCCACGGGCTCGGCCGGCTCTTTGCCCACGGCCAGCATGGCCGCGGCGCGGCCCTCGGCCGGCGTGCTCCAGCGCAGCCACACGCAATAGCGCGCCGTGGCCGGGGCGCTGAACGGGAACTCAGCCACGCCCGCTCCCGCGCCCACTATCGCGCGGTCCTCCAGCGCCAGCCCGCCCGAAAGCTTGGCGGAAGACGCGGGCAGGACAATATCCAGCCGGGGCGAGAGCTCGATGAGCGACACATCGTCGAGCCACACCGTGCCGCCGACCGACAACCGCCACACGTCGTCCGTGGACACGATCACCGAAACCACGGCCGTGTCCGCGGACTCGGTGTTGAAGACCATCTCCTCCTCGGCCCACACGCTGCTGCGGAAAGTCACCTGGTGACGCTCGACGCGCGCCTTGCCCTTGAACAGCGAAACCTCAAACGTGCCGCCGTAGACGTAGTCATTGCGCTTGTAGGACGCGCGGAACAGGTGCCAGCGGTTGGGCGCGACCTTCACCTGCTGGCTGAGGCGGGCCGACGAGCCCTTGCCAAAACCCCGGATCATCTCGATGGCCAGCGCCTGCTTGCCACCGGCCTTGACCTCTGTGTCCAGGCGGAACATCTGCTCGGACATGCGCTCGTCCGGCGTCCACCCCTGAATAGGCTCGGCGGTCGTCGCCCGTTCGAAGTCGCCGTTGACCAGCAAATTGGCGTCGCCGGCCGCGACGGCGGAAAGATAGGACAGGGCGAGAAAGGCGGCGGACAAAAAAACGCGTTTCATGGCAGGTCTCCCTATGGCGCGGCGCGGCTCCGTTCACAAGCGTCTCATCCCCAGTATAACCGCGATGGCCCGCGCTTGCAGCGGGCGGGAAGGGAGCGCGTTCGCCGGCCTGCCGGCGCGGCTGCCTCGACGTCTATCGCTTTGCCCGCGGGTGCGCCTGGTTGTAGACCTGATTCAGCAACTCGGGCGTCAGGTGGGTGTAGACCTGGGTGGTGGTGATGCTCTCATGGCCCAGCAGCTCCTGCACGGCGCGCAAGTCCGCGCCCCGGCTCAGCATGTGCGTGGCAAAGCTGTGGCGCAGCGTGTGGGGCGTGGCCTTGGCGCTTAGATTCGCCGCGATGAGCGCCCTGTTCAGCACGCGCCTCACGCTGCGGTCCGTCAGACGGCCGCCGCGGTTGTTGAGGAACAGCGGTTCCCGCGAAAAGCCCGCGGTGGATGGCCGGATGTGGCGCGCCTCCAGATAATCCTTCAGCGCCTCCAGCGCAAAGCGGCCCAACAGGCACAGCCGCTCTTTCTTGCGCTTCCCCCTCACCAAGGCCGTGTCGGCCAGAAAGTCCAGGTCGTTCACGTTCAGCGCCACCAGCTCCGACACGCGCGCCCCTGTGCTGTACAGCGTCTCCAGAATCGCCGCGTCACGCTTGCCGTCCAGCGTGGACCTGTCCGGCGCGGCCAGCAACCGCTCCACGTCTTCGGTCGTGAGGAACTTTGGCAGGCGTTGCTCCCGCCGCGGCGTGCGCACGGCTTTTACGGGGTTGGCGCCGCAATAGCCCTCGCGGCAGAGGAAGGTGAAAAAAGAGCGCAGGCTGGCCAGCATGCGCGCCACGGTGGAACGCGCGTACGACTTGGCCTTCAACCCCGCCAGGTACTTGCGCAGCGCCAGGTGGTCCACCTGCGCCACGCTGGTCTTTCCCTCCGCGGCCATGAACTCAAAGAACAGCCGCAAGTCCGCCGCGTAGGCGCGCAGCGTGTGCGCCGAGCAGTTGCGCTCCGTCTCCAGCCGGGCCAGAAACTGCCTGGCCAGCCCCTCCAACAACGATCCCGGCGCTTGCGCCATGTCAAGCCCTTCCGCGGCCAGCCCCCGCCCGGCGTCACGTCACGGCGGCCGCCGTCACAGGTTCACCTCGCGATGGATAAGATGCAAAAACTCGTTGCGCGTGGCGCGGTCGCGGTGGAAGCTGCCCAGCACCGTCGAGGTCGTCATGATCGAGTTCTGCTTCTCGACCCCGCGCATCATCATGCACAGGTGCCGGCATTCCATGACCACGCCCACGCCTTCCGCCTCCACGGCGTCCTGAATCTCGTGCGCCACCTGGGACGTCAGTTGCTCCTGAATCTGCAAACGCCGCGCGAAGCAATCCACGATCCGCGCGATCTTGCTGACGCCCAGCACCTTCTTGTGCGCGATGTAGCCGACGTGGCAATAGCCGAAAAACGGCAGCATGTGGTGTTCGCAGGTGCTGAACACCTCGATATTCCGCGCGATGATCATGTTGTTCACCGGCGACTCGAACACCGCCTCGTTCACCAGCCTCCGCGGGTCGAGCTTGTAGCCCTGCATCAGAAACGACAGCGACCGCGCCACGCGCTCCGGCGTCTTGCGCAGGCCCTCCCGTTCCGGGTCTTCGCCGATCTCGATCAGAAGCTCCCGGACCAGTTCCGCCACGCGGTGTTCGTTCATCGAGGGCTCCGCTCCACAAAAGGCGTCCTATCTCTCTCCCCAAGGAGCCGGGATTATGCCACAATTCGCCCCGCGATGGAAAGCAAGCCGCGCCCCAGCCCGCATCAACGCCGCGGGCCGCCCGTGATTGACGGACGGCCCGACCCACAACCCGCAAGACGCCAAGCCGGCCTCAGCCAGCCTTCTTCTCTTCCTTCACGCACAGGTCCACGGCGAACTCCATCCCCCCCGCGGAAAAGCGCAGCGACGTCCAGGGGTCGCTGCCTGTCAGCGGGCGGATGTCGAACTTCTCGCCGCTCACAACCGTGGGCAGGGAAATCTCGAAGGACAGCTCCGTGCCGCTCATCAGCGTGTTGGCGCCGCCGGCGATCATGTTCGCCATCTCGCCCACCACGTCGCGCACTTCGTCGTTCACTTCCTGGACTTCCATGCCCAGGAATGTCCCCGCCACAGTCTTGGCCAGGTCCTTGCGGGTGTGGAAGACGATCGACCCCGTGATGCCCCCCGCAATCCCGATGATGCCGGAAACGTCGCTCTGCGCCAGTTCCGTGTGGTCTGTCTTCATCTCCAGCAGTTGCGCGTCCAGTCCCAGCATGTCGCGGAACACGTTCGTCACCGACGTGCGAACGGCCTCGGCCAACTGCCCTTTTGCCTCAGTCATACCTGCTCCCCTGAAAACCGGTCAGCGATGAACATGGCCCGCCAATGACGCCGCCGCAAAAGAACGATCCGGACAGCGTCCAACCCTTCTCCTTGATTCATCGGAATAACCGGCCAGGGATTGAGCCGTTTCGCGCGGGTGAGGGCGGGGCGTGTCTCGTCACGCCAGACCCAGCCGGACAAGCTGCTCCTTGGGCGCGCCGATCGCCGCAAGTGTCTGCCGCACCGCGCGCTGCATCTCCGCCAGCTTGTCCGGCCGCGCCTCGGCCAAGTTGCGCAGTTCGTTCGGGTCGCTGCGCTTGTCGCTTAACCACGTGGGGCAGGGCCACGACTCATAGCCCACCACAGCGCGTCGCCCGTCGCAATATTGGCCAAGTTGAATGGGCATGAACCGCGAAAGATGATAGCCATACCAGAAGAGCGGCTGATTGCCCGCCGCAGGCGACTGGTGCAGGATCCACTCCCCGTCAGTGATGGTAACGCTCTTTCCGAACTGACCCGCGATGGCATAGCGCCGCGTGGCCGCGTCCGCGCTGGCCAGCGCAGGCAGCAAGCTTATGCCGTGGACCCCGGCGGGAACCGGCCGCCCGATCGCCTCCAGCGTTGTCGGGTACAGGTCCACCAACTGCGTCAGTTGCGCTCGCCGTTGGCCGCCCGACACGTCCGGGTGGGCCATAATCAAGGGAATGTGGCCGACCGCGTCGTGTTCGTGCGTCTGCAGCTTGCCCATGCGGCCGTGGTCGCCGTTGAAGGTCCCATGGTCCGAAGTGAGAATCACCAGCGTGTTGCCCCACAGGCCCAGCCGGTCCAGCGTGTCGAACAGCCGGCCCAGCCACCGATCCAGAAACACCACCTTGGCCGCGTAACGCGCTCGCAGATTGTTGAACTGCTCCTCGTTCAAGACCTCCCGCCACTTGGCGTAGGGCCCGGCCGCGCCCAGACCGGCAACGCCGTAACCCTTGGGATCGAACATCTTCACCAGTTCCTCCGGCGGGTCCCAGGGCTCGTGCGGATCAAAGATGTCCAAGTGCAGGTAGAAGTCCTTGTACGTGTGATTGGCCTCCAGCCACGCGCACGCCCGGCCCAGCGTCTGCGCGGAGAAATAGTCCTCCTCGCGCTTGCGGCAGAAATGCACGTTGCGCCAGTGCCGTTCCAACTTGCGCATCCGGTCCGGCTCGGGCAGGTAGAACGCCACGGGATCCGTGCGCCACGCGTCCGCCTCGATGCCCCGCACGAAGTCGAACCCCGTGTAACCCATGTGGTAGTTGCCCGCGCCCTGCTCCCAAAGGTGGAAGTGATCCGAGATGAGATAGCTGACCTTGTGCCCTTGCTCCTGCATCCACGCGATGGACTGGTTCGGAGGCCCCGATATCTGGCGCGGCAGGTCCAAGTCTTCCTCGGCCAGCGGCCCCCATCCGCGCCAGGGGAACTCATAGCGGCCGGTGTAGATGTCGCGCCGGGCCGGCATGCACGGCGTGCTGCCGCACCAGCAGTTGTCGAACACCACGCCGCGCTCCGCCAGCCGGTCCATGTTCGGCGTGGGCACGCGCCAAGGCGGCGCCTCGGCGCTCCAGCACTCGTTCAACGGCCGGCCAAGGTGGTACCCGCCGCAGTGGTCCCGCCTCAGCGTGTCGCACACAATCATGATGACGTTCATCGTCTCTGCCTCGCGCCTCCCAGCTAGTATCCCTATTCCAGCACAGCCCCCCCGGCCAGCAGCGCCTGGCGCACCGCGGCGTAGCTGGTCTCCGCCATCGTCTTGCCCTGGCGAGAGGCCAGAGCCGCCGTCACGCCCGCGGCCTGGCCCGTGGCCATGCACTGCGCCATCAGCCTCATGCAACTGATCGCCCTGGCCTCGCACGAAATCGCCCGCCCGGCCGCGGCCACGTTGTCCAGGTCCGCGCTTAGCAGCGTGCGCCACGGCACGCCGCGGCTGCCCGGGTTATTGCGCGCCCAGGCCTCAAGAAAGCCCGAGAGCCCGTGGCCGCCGTAGCTTCGTTTGCCCACGGCCACTGGTTCGGCCACGGGCGTGCCCTCGTCCAGATCCCGCGTCGTGATCGTTTCCACGCCCACGATCCCCCGGCCCGCGCGCACACCCACCTCGCACGCCGCATCCACCAGGTAGCAGTCCGCGAAACCCGGCGCCCATGTCCTGTACCACGCCACGGCCGCCAGCGCCTGCTCGCGCAACACCCCGTCCATCCGCGTCAGGTCCGCGGCCTCCACCCCGTTCCCGGACACCAGCGTGATGTTCAGCAGCGCCTCGCCCGGGTTGAGCAGCGCCGTGCCCATGTACCGGTCCTGGCCCGCGAAAGGAACACGGCCCGCCTCGAACTCCTGCTGGAACGCCTGTTCCAGAGCGGGCCGGTTGTAGCCCTTCACTCCGCCCACGCGGATCAGGATGGTCTTGGTCATCGAGTCCTCGACAGAGTACGTCCGCGTGCCCCCGCCGGCGCGCCAGACCAGGTTTGCGTCGCCGGTCGCGTCCACGAACGCCTTGGCCTTGATCAGCCCCGGCCCATCCACACGGTCCACGCCCACAGCCGTCACGCGCCGTCCCTGGGTCACGGCGCCGATCAGCGACGCGTAGAAAAGGCGGCGGGCGCCCACTCGGTCGAGAAGCCGGTTGCAGCCCACGCGCATCCCCTCCACGGACACCACCACCTTCGTCAGAGGCCGGCCGCCGATGGGCGCCGGGTCAATGGTCATGGCAGGGGGTGTGCGCAATCGCGCCTGGCCCATGCCGTCCAGCAGGCGGATCAACTCGTCGGCAATACCTTTGACGGTTTGTGTTTCGTCGCCAAAACCCATGATGAACGGGCAGTTGGACGCGGTGGCCACGCCACCGGCATAGCCATGCTTCTCGATGATCAGCGTCCGCGCCCCCAACCGCGCCGACGCCACCGCCGCCGCCACGCCCGCCGGCCCAGCCCCTGCCACCAGCACGTCCACTTCGTCAATCACCGGCCATTCCGATGCCGGCCGAAAAACGGGATTCACCATGCGTAGTCTCCTCACCACATGTCCGCTCGCGCATACTGTCGTGTAGTGTCTCAGAAATGGCTCTGCTGTCCTTGAAGCACTACTTGGCGCAATCCCAGCGTGCGACGCGCTTGCACTATCGAGTCAGCCAACCTTTGGAGTCCCGAAAACGCGTTTTCGAAACACCAGTCTAGCCGTTCCCAGGCGCTCGGCCAAGTCCGCCTTGCGGCCTGCCCGCCCCGGCGCCTACAATAGTTTCCGGCGCGCGCCGTTGAGGCATTGCCATGCTTCCATCCTTTGCGCCAGCGCTGTCGTTCCGGTCCCTTCCGTTCTTGCCATCCTCCACCACGAGAACCGCCCATGCCTGGCCTGCCCGTCCTGCGCGCCTTCGAGCGCCACCCGCCCCAGCCCGTGGAAGCCGACCCGGCCCTGGCCGTCCGCCGCGAGCTGACAGACGACTTGCTGGCCGCGGTGGCGCCCGGCGCGCGCATCGCCGTGGCCTTGGGCAGCCGCGGACTGGCCAGCGGGCCGGCCATGGCCGCCGAGCTCATCGCCGCGTTGCGCCGCGCAGGCGCCAAGCCCTTCCTCATCCCAGCCATAGGCAGCCACGGCGGCGCCACAGCCCAAGGCCAGGCCGCCATGCTCGACCAACTCGGCCTGGGCGGCGATGCCCTGGGATGCGAGGTCCGCGCTGAGATGGAGACCGAGATCATCGGCGAGGCGCCCCCCGGCTTCCCC
>CAYYEE010000084.1:0-5264 GCA_964470775.1 uncultured Planctomycetota bacterium
CCGGACTCCAAAGTCGCCGGCTTCGCCAACGTCCTCGTCTTTCCCGACCTGAACAGCGGCAACATCTGCTACAAGCTCACCCAGTATCTGTCCGGCGCCGGCGCCTACGGCCCCATCCTCCAGGGCTTCGCCGCCCCCGTCAACGACCTCTCCCGTGGCGCCACCGCCGACGACATCTTCGCCGTCGCCGCCATCACCGTCGTCCAGGCCCAGGGCCAGGGAGACGCTTCATGAACGTCCTTGTCGTCAACTGCGGCAGCTCCTCCATCAAGTACGCTCTGGCCGACACAACCACCGAGAAGTTCCTCGCCAAAGGCCTGATCGAGCGCATCGGCGAAGCCAAGCCCGCTTTCAAGCACGAAGCCGGCGGCGCCAAGACCACCGGCGACGCCCAGGCGCCTGACCACGAAAGCGCCTTCCGCATCATGGTGCGCCTCCTGCTCGAACCGCCCCGCGCCGCCGTCTCCTCCGCCGCCGACATCCACGCCGTCGGCCACCGCGTCGTCCACGGCGGCGAAAGATTCGTGGACTCCGCCCTCATCAACGACGACGTGATCGCCGGCATCCAGGCCAATGTCAGCCTCGCCCCCCTGCACAACCCGCCCAACCTCATGGGCATCACCGCCGCCCGCCACGTCTTCCCCAGCGTCCCCCACGTCGCCGTCTTCGACACCGCCTTCCACCAGCACATGCCCGCCCACGCCTACCTCTACGCCCTGCCCCACAAGCTCTACAAAGAGCTGGGCGTCCGGCGCTACGGATTCCACGGCACGTCGCACCGTTACGTCTTCGAACGCGCCGCCCAGATCCTCGGCCGCCCCGCCGCCGAACTCCGCGCCATCACCTGCCACCTCGGCAACGGCTGCAGCATGGCCGCCGTGCGCGGCGGCATATCCGTCGACACCACCATGGGCCTCACCCCGCTCGAAGGCCTCGTCATGGGCACGCGCTGCGGCGACATCGACCCCGCCCTCGTCTTCTATCTCCAGGACCGCCTCTCCAAGACGCCCGCCGAAATCGACAAAATGCTCAACAAACAGAGCGGCGTTCTCGGCGTCAGCGGCCTCAGCAACGACATGCGCGTCCTCGAAGAAGCCGCCGACAACGGGAACGAGCAGGCCCGCCTCGCCCGCTCCATCTTCGCCTACCGCGTCCGCAAGTACATCGGCGCCTACCTCGCCGTCCTCGGCGGCGCCGACGCCGTCATCTTCACCGGCGGCATCGGCGAGCGCGACCCCAAGGTCCGCGCCGAAGCCATCCGCGGCCTCGACGCCCTGGGCATTTGCCTCGACGAAGAAGCCAACCGCGCCGCCTTCGGCCGCGAAGGCTTCATTACCCAGCCGTCCTCGCCCGTCAAAGCCATGGTCGTCCCCACCAACGAAGAAATCATCATCGCTCGCGACACAGCCCGTCTGGCCAGAGGTTCATGAGTTCGCGCCGCCGCGGCTGCGTGGTCCGTCTTGTCTGAGGAGGAGCCTATGAAGCTGATCATCTTCGAAAACGAAGCCATCGCGCGCAAGATGTACCCCATCACCTACCTGCGGCCCATCTTCGAGCTCCGCTGCGGCCAAACCCTCATGCGCGAGAAGATCGAGCGCGCCGCCGGCCAGAAGATGGACCTCGCCCTCACCCGCGATGAGATCGCCAAGGCCTACGCCGCCCGCAGCGGCTTCAAGGTCAACGACCTCGCCTCCATCAACGACGACGTCCTCATCGTCAACGGCCGCTGGCTCTTCATGGGCAAGGACCAGCTCCCCGCCGCCGGCGCCGAGACCGTCGGCACGCTCAACGGCGAGCTCGTGTACGCCCGCCTCAACCGCCAGACCGTCGCCAAGCTGGAAAAATGCTGCCCCGCCACGTTCCTGCGCGCCGCCGCCGCCGCCGCCCCGGCCAAGGAAGTCCAGGCCAAGCTCATCTCCTGGCCGTGGGAGCTCCCCCTCGTCAACGCCGAGGCCATCCGCGACGACTTCGCCCGCTTGGGCAAGAGCGGCATCCAGGGCGAAATGTCCGACAAGGCCGCCATCTGGGGGCCCGCCGACCGCGTCTACGCGGCCAAAGGATCCATCATCGAGCCCTTCGTCTGCCTCGACACCAAGGAAGGCCCCATCATCATCGAGGAAGACGCCCGCATCAACCCCTTCACCCGCATCGAAGGCCCGGCCGTCATCGGACGCAAGGCCCTCATCCTGGGCGCCAAGATCCGCGAAGGCACGACCATCGGCCCCGTCTGCCGCGTCGGCGGCGAGGTCGAAGAAGCCATCATGCACGCCTACAGCAACAAGTACCACGATGGCTTCCTCGGCCACGCCTACGTGTGTGAGTGGGTCAACCTGGGCGCTCTCACCACCAACAGCGACCTTAAGAACGACTACAGCAACGTCGAGGTCTACGTGGACGGCGAGCTCACCGACACCGGCTCCACCAAGGTCGGCTGCTGCATCGGCGACCACACCAAGACCAGCATCGGCACCCTCATCAACACCGGCACGCTTGTCGGCATGATGTCCTACATCGTCGGCGCCGGCGCCATCCTGCCCAAATCCGTCCCCAGCTTCGTCATGTACGCCAAGGGCAAGTTCTTCCGCCAGGGCATCAACACCCTCCTCGGCACCGCCCGCACCGCCATGGGCCGCCGCAAGATGCAGATGCTCCCCGAGGAAGAAGAGCTCATCAAGCACTGCATGGAAATCACCAAGGAAGGCCGCAACGCGGCCATCAAAAAGACCAACTGATCCCCTGGACCACGCCAAGGAGACACCACATGGCAGCCTCGGACACAGCCGAACGCGTCAAAAAAGTCGTCGCCGAAGTCCTCAAAGTCGACCCGGCGAAGGTCACGCCCGAAAGCCACTTCGTGCGCGACCTCGGCGCCGAATCCATCCAGAGCATCGAGCTCGTCGCTGCTTTCGAGGAAGAGTTCGGCATCGAGATGGACCCCGATGAAGCCCTCTCCGTGCAGACCGTCGGCGCGGCCGTGGACTTCATCGCCAAGATCGTCAAGGAACAGGCTGGCTGAGACGGCGCACTAATCGCCGCCAAATCCGCGGCAAGGGCACGGCATGCCGTGCCCTTGCCGTTGTTGGCGCACAGCCCAGCCTCCCGCCCCCAGGAGACAAAACCTTGCCCCCCTCCCTGCGCATGTTATGGCAGCGCCTCACCTCCTGGCTGGGCCTCGCCGGCTTCCTCTGCGACACCTGCCAATTCGACCACCCCGCCGGCTGCCGCAACCCCAAGCGCCCCAACGTGTCCGTCTGCAAAGACCACCGCAAACGATAGCCCGGCCTGCCGCCCCCGCCGCCCCTACGCCTGCCCAGCGCTCGCCACCGGATCCATCCCCTGCCTCCGGTTCGCCATAAAACACTCCGCAATGGCAATGCCCACCACGGCCAGCAGGGCCAGATTCCACAACTGAATCCCGGTCCGCATCCGCAGCGCCAGATCGCGGCACTCCGCCACGCTGCCCGCGAAGTACACCTGCGCCCCGCTCAACAACTTCGCCACCTCCTCGCGCGAGTACGCGTCCAGCTCGCTCTCGCGCGAGTTCGCGTTCACCACGAACGCCCCCTGCTTCGCCCCCCCCTTCAGCGTCCGCCACGTGTAGACCCCGCGCTCAAAGGTCTCCGCGTAACGCAGCGGCCCATCCGCCGCGTCCTCCTCCAGAGGATTCGGCAACCGCGCGCGCCGGCCAAGCGGGTCCGTCACCTCGATTTCGACCTTCTGATTGCGCCCCTCCACCGGGAACGTCATCGGCGCGCCCGCCAGCAGACTCGCCGACTCGTCTCGCGTTCCCGCCGCGAAATAAACGATCTGATGAAGCAGCGGCAGGAACAACACGCGCACCGGCAGGTTCGTCCAAGCCACGTTCGCCGTGGCGCAGAACAGGAACGTATGCCCCGCGCCCAGCCGCCTGTAGACCAGGAACGGCTTGTCGTTGTCCATCCACGCCAGCGCCCGCGTCCGCGATCCCTCCGGCGCCAGCAACTCATAGAACCGGTAGACTTGCACCGTCTCCAGCACGGAACGCGGCAACCCCTTGAACGGCGCCATCATCGGGTGATCCTCGTCCAGCCGGTCCAGATGCGCCGGCTTGCCCCGGTCCTCAGCCCGGCCCACAGCCTCCCCCAGCGCCGCCGGCGCCAGCCCCTCCCCGTCCGGCCCAGACCCCTTCACCAGCTTGTTGTACGCCTCAGGCTTCACGCGATCCCCCAAAAAGAACACCACGCACCCGCCCCGCCGCACGTAGTCCTCCAGCCTCGACGCCTCCGTGGCCGTCAACTCCTCGCAGTTCGCCAGCATCACCACCGCAAACCGCCCGAGCTGCGTCTGCGCCAGCTCCTGCCGCAGGATAATCGCCGGCTGAATAACGCTGCGCGCTCCCGCGCCCGCCTGCGCCGGGTCCAGCGCCGGCGCCAGATAGAACAAATCGTCCAGCAGCGGCGCCGCGCCCTCCGCTTCCTTCACCAGCAGCGCCGCGATGCGCTCCGGCACGTCCACGGCGAAGAATCGCTTGTTGTCATAGACCAGCGCGTCATCCAGCTCCACCTGCGCCCACCCTGCCCGCACCCCAGGCGTCTCAAACACCTCCTGAAACGACACCACGGCCGACGAGCGCGAGCTCAAGTCCACCGTGCGCTGCGCCCGGCGCACGTTGTCAATGAACAATGACACGTTGACGTTCGGCTCCTCACGATCGGCCGTGTTGACCAGCTTGGCCTGAATCGTCAGCGGCACGCCCGTGGCCCGGCCCTTCGAGTGCAGCGTCACGTCCGCCAGCGCCACGTTCCGCGCCCCCTTGGCCGAGCAATCCAGCGTCACCACCGGGTATTTCAGCCCCTCGCTCTTCACCGCCTTCCACGCCGTCTTCTGCAAGTCGCTCACAACGTAGATCTCGCGGTTCGGGTTGGGCGTCTCGTCCAGAATCTCCTTGGCCCGCGCCAGCGCCGCCGCAATGTCGCCCTCGGCGGCCGACACCTCGCTGGCCTCGATCTCCGCCACCGCACGCTCCTTGTTCGTCGTCGCCTGTCCCTCCACCGACCCGCCCGCGACGGCCGGCCGGCGATTGGTGAACAGCACCACCACCTTGCTCGAAGGACTCAGCTGCCGGATCGCGTCCTGCGCCAGCTCCTTGGCCACCGCGTAGCGCGTCTTGCCGTCGCTGGCCACATCCATGCTGTAGCTGTTGTCCACGATCAGCGCCAGCGTCGTGTCGCCCTTGCCCAGCAGGCCGCCCGCCGTGACGACTTCATCGCCCTTGGCAAGGGCTT
>CAYYEE010000084.1:5274-12499 GCA_964470775.1 uncultured Planctomycetota bacterium
GTACACGGCGGCGAGCGCGCGGTAGGCCGTGGGCAGCAGGCCGCCCGTGCGCATCACCGGCCCCGCCAGCCCCGCCGCCAGCAGAAACAGCGTCCCGCATCTGAGCAGCAGAATAATCAACTCATAGATGCGCCGCCGATGCGCGGTCTTCTGCACCGACAGCAGCAAGAACCGGATCGTGGGGAACTCGATGCGCGGCGCCTTCTTGCGATAGCGCATGTGCAGATACAGCGGAATGGCCGCCGACAGCGCCCCCAGCAGGAACCATCCATATGTGAAGGTCAGCCAACCCATGGGCTAGAGCTTTCTTCGGCGGCCAAGGTAATGCTGCAACAGCGTGTCGTAGGGCCGCGATGTATTCGCTAGAACGTAGTCCACGTTCTGCGTGGCGCACTCGCGCCGGTACCCATCCACGAACTCCCTCACCACGCGCCGGTACTCCTCGCGCACGTAGCGCGGGTCCGCCTGCACACGCTCCCCGGTCTCCATGTCCTCGAACTCGCTCAACCGCCGGAACGGAAAGTCCAGCTCCGCCGGGTCCATCACGTGGAACAGGATCACCTCGTGTTTCTTGTGGCGGAAGTGGCTCAGCGCCCTCACCACCTCGCGCGGCGCCGTCGGCCGCGCCTGGTCCTCGGCGTGCTTCGGCTCGTGATACATGTCGGAGATAATGATGATCAGGCTGCGACGGTGAATCCTCTCCGCCAGCGTGTGAAACGCCGTCGCCAGGTCCGTCCGCTTCCGGCACTCCGCCTGCTCCAGTGTCTGCAGCATCAGGTTCAAATGCGGCATGCTCGCCCTTGGCGGCAGATAAGAACGCACCTCCTGGTCAAACACCGCCAGTCCGGCCGAATCCTGCTGGCGCACCATCAGATACGCCAGCGACGCCGCCAGGTAGCACCCATACGCGAACTTCGTCATCTCGCCGCTCGCGTACTTCATGGACGCGCTGGCATCGAGCAGAATCATGCAGCGGAGGTTGGTTTCCTCCTCGAACTGCTTGATGTAGTAGCGGTCCGTACGCGCCAGCGTCTTCCAGTCCAGGCTGCGCAGATCGTCGCCCGGCACATACTCCCGGTGATCCGCGAACTCGACGCTGAACCCATGATAGGGGCTGCGGTGCAAGCCGGTGATGAACCCCTCCACCACCGACCGGGCCACAATATTCAGCCGGCTCAGCTTCGCCACCGCCTCCGGCTGAATGTAACGGTACTTCCCGACCTTGGCCACGCAACGCCTCTCTGAATAACCACGACGTCCCAGGCCATGATTCTAGCCCCTGCCCGCCCCCTGTCAACACCAACGCCCGTTGTGCCCCGCCCTGCCAGACAGGTCCGGCGCGTCCGATGCGCCCGACCTGTCCAGCAGGCATCCCTCCCGGCTAATGCGTCATCGCGTACACCATGATGTTCAGCCCCAGCTTCAGCGCGTCCTTGGAGTCATAGCACAGCGCGTAAGGCCGCGTCTGGCCGTCCCACTCCGTGCCCAGCCCCACAGGGCTGTAGATCACCGCAAGCTGCCCATTCACGCTGATCCCCTCCAGCATGGGCGTGTGCAAGTCCGGCCGCTGCTGGGCCAGCTTCGGGCTGTAGTCCACAGTGGTGATTCTCCCGCGCGACGAGTAGATCGGGTGGCTGAGCGGAATGGGCTGCAGCGGCACGCCCGGCAGAACCCGCTGCATCTCGCGCCGGAAGGAAGCGTCAAACGCCTTGCGGCCGCAGCAGGCGTCAGCAAGCAGAATACCGCCGTTACGAAGGTAATTGCGCAGTCCCGCCACCTCGGCGTCCGAAAAGTTGATCTCGTGGTGACCCGTGAGGTAGAGGATCGGATGCTGCAACGCCTCCGCCTGGCGCAGGTCCACCTCCACGCGCTTGAACTGCACGTCCATCGTCGAATTGGATGTCACGTACTTGAGCAGCGACATGACGCCGTTGGGCGCCGGGTCCCAGTCGCCTTCGTGCACGATCTGGCCGAAAACGAACTGGTCGCGTGTGTGCTCCGCGTTCTGATAGTAGCTCTTCTGCGTGCTGAGGAAACGGCCGAGTTGATAGTGCGCCAGGGCGTAGGTCAGCATGTTCACGCCCACCTTGCGCGCATCCTCAATCTCGATCCGCTTGCCCGTGTCGTGCGTGTGGCCGTCCCACCCGCAGCTCAGGTCCTCCGTGGTCAGGAAGATCGCCGTGCGGCAGCCGATGTTCACGCCCCAAAGCACCGGCGGATACTCCCCAGCCAGCTTGCCATCCTTGATGTGCTTCACGTTCGCCAGGGGGTAATAGCAGTCGAATACCGGGTGGTCCGCCTCAAGCTGGTACAGCTTGCGCCGGGGGAAGATTTCCTTCATCTCCACCAGGAATGACTTCCAGAAATCCTCAGACCCGCAGCAAGCGTCCGCGAACAGGTAGCCGCCGTCGTTCAGATACCAGCGCAACTTCTCCCGCTGCTCCGGCGACAAACTCACCGCCTCGTGCCCCGTCAGGTAGAGGATGGGCAGTTCGTCCGGCCGGTACGAGAACTCCTCGAAGCTCGTCTTAACGCCGCGGTAGTTCATCTGCAGCGCGTTGTTGGCCAGCTTCATCAGGTTGTCCAGGTCCAGCGGGTCCGTGGTCCAGTCGCGATACGAGTAGCGCCGCCCGCCGTCATCCGTGGCCCACACCACCTTGCCGTACTCCAGCTTGCCGATCAGCGCCGGCGGGGCCGGCGGTCGCTTGCGCTCGGTCCGGCGCAGAGGAGTGGCCGGCAGCGGCAGCGGCGGCACCGACTCACCGCCTTTGCGGCGCTGCGGGTCCGCGCGCTTCTGACTGTCGCCGCACGACCTCTGCTGCGCGGGCGCCACGGCGGGCCAAGCCATCGCCAGCGCCAGCCCAGCCGCCAGAGCCGGCAACCACGCCTTGCGCGTTCTCATCTCGGTCTCTCCTTCCATGCGCCAGCCGGCGCCGTCTCGATGCGCTGCGCCGGCAAAGCCGCGAAAACCGCCTCCAAAGCCGCCGCCACGTCGGGCCGCGACTTCGCCATTCTCGCCCGCGCCCGCTCCACGCGCGGCGCCGCCAACACATCCACCTCGCGCGCCAGCTCCCGCGCCGCGGCCATCACCGCCTCCGCGTCGTTCGAGAGCGACAACGTGCGGAATCGTTCCATTCTCCTGGCGTGGGAAACCACCGCCCACACCGCGCCCTCATCCGCGCAATCGCGGCCGCCCGGCGGGCCGTCCAGCGCTTCCCACCGCGCCGCCCACGCCAGGCCGTCGCGCGCCTCATACGCAATGCGCGCCCACTTGCCAGAGGGCGCAGCCGGCGCCTCGGCCCCCCAATGCACCCACACGTCCCCCAACTCCCGCGACGCCACGCGCCACGCCATCACCGGCCCCGACAGCGTAGGGCGCTCGCCACTGCCCGTGACGCGGCCACACAAACTGCCTTGCCGGCCAAAGACCGCCTGCGTCCTCTGCTCGCCTCGCGCCACCTCGCACACGCCAAGCCCGTCGCTGAGTCGAACCCGGCCGTCCAGCGTCGCCACCATCGCAGCGGCCGCCGTCTCCGGCCCGCCTCGCACCTTGACGACAAACCGAGTCCCGATCGTCTCAACCCAGCCGCCCGGCACATACACGCGCAACGGCTCACCAGGCTCCACCTGCGCCTCCAGCTCCCCCTGGATCAGCGCGCAAACGAACCGCTTGCCGTCTTCCGTCTCCATCGCCTTCAGCCGCGACCCGCCGGCCAGGAACAAAATGCTGCCATCGGGCAACCGAACGTCGGCCCCATCATCGGGCGCGTCCACCATTGCGCCCTGGTCCAACGGCCTCGCCAAAGCCCCAGCGACAACCAGCGGCCGCGACGGTCTCACAAGCGCCATGCGGCGTTCGCGCTCGCGCTGAGCCGCCAGCGCCGGCAAAACGGCAAACACCACATAGAACGCCGCCGCGGCCGCGGCCAAACCTGCGCAAAAACGGAAGTAGCGAGGTTTCGGATGCGCTGCGTCCCAGACCGCGGACGCCAGCCTCTCCGCGGGCGCCGGCTCCTCCAGCCGCCAGCGGCCCAGCGCATTCCACGCGCGCTCCATCCGCGCCAGGGCCGCGCGGCAGTCGCCGCAACCGGCCGCGTGAACGCGCAAGACCTCCGCCCTGGCCGGGTCCGCCGTTCCCATGACCAGGTCCGCCAGCTCCTCGCGCAGGTTTTCGCTCGCCGCGCAGCTCATGCCAAGCCCTTCAGATCCTCGCTCAACGCCATTAGCCCGCGCCGCACGCGCTGCTTCACCGCGTCCACCGAGCACTCCTCGATCTCCGCGATCTCCTCGTAAGACAAGCCTTCGTAGCGGCTCAAGATAATCGCCGTCTTCTGCGGCCCAGGCAGCCGCTCCAGCGCGCGTCGCACCATCTCAGCCTCTTCAGCCTGCGCCGCCTGCTCCGAAGGACCGGCCCGCCCGGAAGGCGTGGCCTCTTCCCGCTCCAACGTCACAGCCTTCCTGCGCCGGCCCAAGTCGCGCGCCAGGTTCAGCGCAATCCGGTAAAGCCACGAGGTGAATTTCCCTCCCCGGAACAGCTCTGACCCTCGAAGAACCCTGAGAAACGTCTCTTGCGTCAACTCCTCCGCGTCCGAGGCATTGCGCGTCAGTCTTCGCAAGACACTCCCAACACGGCCTTGATGTCTCGCGAAGAGCTTCTCAAAGCTAGGCTTATGACCAGCGGCAGCCTGGTTCAGGAGTTCCTCATCGCTTTCCGGGTCTGCCAAGGCCATGTACCTCTGTCCACACTTAGAACGCGCCAGCGCACAAAAGGTGACAACAGCGTCCCGTCCGGCTTGTCCAACTTGCCAGACACGTCCGACGGGACACCCGGCCCTATCCCCCCGCCTCAGCCTGCCGCCGTCACCGGGTTCCTCAGCACACCGATCCCCTCGATCTCGGCTTCCACCACGTCACCCGCCTTCAGCAGCCGGCCCGTGGCCATGCCCACGCCCGCCGGTGTGCCTGTAGCGATCACGTCGCCCGGCTCCAGCGTCATCAGCCGGCTTGTCCAGCTCACCAACTCCGCCGGGCTGAAGACCATGTGGCCAGGCGTAGCCGACTGACGCTTCTCGCCGTTGACGCGCAGCTCCATCTTGAGGCGCGAGACGTCGCCGAGCTCGTCCGCCGTCACCAGGCACGGCCCCATGGCCGCGAACGTGTCGAACCACTTGCCGTTCAGCCAGTCAAACCACTTGTCCCCGTCGCGGGGCTTGCGGCCCGGCTCGATCTTCAGCGCCCGCTCCGAAACGTCGTTCAACACCGTGTAGCCCGCGATAAGCCCCTGGGCTTGCTCCGGCGACACAAACCTTGCGTGACCGCCCATGACCAGGGCAAGCTCCAGCTCATAATCAATCTTCACGCCATTTCGCGGAATCACGATCGCCTCGCCCGTGGCGATGATCGTCGTAGTCGGCGGCTTCATGAACACGCGCGGCGTGGACTCGGACTTCTCCACGCTCTCGCGGTTAAACTCGCGGATGTGATCCGCGTAGTTGCCCGCAAGCAGGAGCAATTTGTTCGGCCACGGCACAGGCGCCAGCAACCGCGTTTGGCCAGCGGCCAGGGCAAAAGGCGGCCGCGGCGCATCAAAACGCTCGGAAAAGTCCTCAGCCCACCTGTCCAGGCTCTTCAGCTTGTCCGGTCCCAGCGCCAACAGCCGTGTCATGCGGCAAGCCGCCTTGACACGCCCCTTGCGCTCCTGCTCCGCCAGCCATTCCGGCGCGTCCGGACACTCGTCCACGTTCAGGATCAGACCCTTGCGAACAACCCCCAGCCCTTCCTGCCCCGATCCCTTGTCAAAGCTCACAAGTCTCATGTCACTGCCTCGACGAAAAAGCCGAACACTCTCAAAAGAGGACAGCGGCATTTTACCCAAAGCCTAAGCACGATGCGAAAGCCGTTCATGCGCGACAAGATGTCGAACAGGTCCGACCCGTCCGCCGTGTCCGGCGCCTCCGAGATTGCAGGGCTCCGCTTTTTCGTCACACCGTGGTAACATGCGGCCATGGCACACACGGCCCCACTTCCGAACCGGCGAACCCGCCTGGCCTTGGTCATCGAGCCTGTCATCGGCGGCGCCAAGCGCCATGTGCTTGACTTGCTCCGCGGACTCGACCGCCAGCGCTTCGATCTCACGCTCGTGTACTCGGCGGAGCGTGACGCCGCCTTCCGTGACGAGACTCGCCTGCTGAGCGCCTCCGGCGTCGTGTGCGTGGAAGTCCCCATGGTCCGCCAACCCAGCCCCCTTGCCGACCTGCGCGCCCTCACCCAGCTCATCCGCCTGTTCCAGCGCTCCCGATTCGACCTAATCCACGCCCACGCCTCAAAAGCCGGGTTGCTGGCCCGCGTGGCCGCGCAGTTCGCAGGCGCGCCGCGCGTCCTTTACACGCCTCACGTCTACGCCTTCACCGGAAGAACAGGCCTGCCCGCCCTGGCCTTCCGCGCCGCCGAAGCCCTGGCCGCCCCCCTGGCCACCCGCACCATCGCCCTCACCCAGCCCCAAGCGGACATGGCGGTCCGCGCGGGCGTGGCCAGGCGGCGCCAAATCGTCGTCATCCCCAACGGCCTCGACGCCTCGACCTGGGACCACCTTTCCACCCCCGCCCAAGCGCGGACCGAGCTTGGTCTCGACCCAGCCCAGCCCGTGATCGCGCTGGCCGCCCGCCTCGAAGCGCGCAAGCGCGTGGACATCTTCATCACCGCCGCGCGCCACGTCCTCGCGGCTCAGCCCGGCGTCCAGTTCGCCATCGCCGGCGACGGACCGGAGCGGCCAGCCCTCGATACACTCCGCCGGCGCCTCGGCGTCGAGAGCCGCGTCCACTTGCTCGGCGAGCTGACTGACACGCGCGCGCTGTACGCCGCCGCGGACATCGTCTGTCTGACCTCCGCGGCCGAAGGCATGCCCTACGCGCTCATGGAGGCCATGGCCGCGCGCAAACCCATCGTGGCCACCCGCGTCCCCGGCGTCGAAGAACTCGTCCCCAACAACGCAGGCCTCCTGGTCTCGACTCACGCCCCAGACGCGTTCGCGCAGGCCCTGCTTCGCCTCCTGGCCGATCCCCCTCTGCGAGCGCGCATGGGCCAAGCCGGGCGCGAACATATCGAAACGCGCTGGCCGCTGACGCGCTTCATCGAGGCCCACACGCGGCTGTATGAACGCGCCATTGGCGCGGACAGTCCCTTGGACGCGATGGACCAGATAGGCCACAGAGCGCAACCCCCCGCG
>CAYYEE010000085.1:0-12454 GCA_964470775.1 uncultured Planctomycetota bacterium
ATAAACGCCATCCACCTACAGCTCAACGGCGTGTACGTCCTCACCAATCACGTCCTTACCGCCTATCCCGGCGATGCCGTGTCCGTCACGCTCAACGGCGGCGCCAATACGCTCCTGATCACGAGCTCCGCAGGTGGCGGCAGCGGCGTGATGCAGATTTCCCATGTCATATCAGGCCAGGCGCAGCAATCCTGGACGCTTGCTGTCGGGCAGGCCAAGACGGTGACTGTGGCGGCCCCGTGACGCCGCCCGAAGCCGAGGGGTAGTTCGCTGGCAGGTTTGGAGGCGCTGGGTGTTAGGATCGCGGCTTCGATGTGGAGCGGCAGGGCGGCTCCACTTGGTCTGTGCGGTCCCGCGGCCACGTTGGGGGCGCCCGTGTTTTCTATGGGATTCCACCCCTGCATCCCGCCGGTCCGGCGCTGGCAATCCATTCATTTCTGGAACCTTCTGCACCTTCGTCGCGTCAAAGTTTAGCGGAGGCGCTGGAGCTGTATCGCCAGCCAGGCAGACATTGCCCGGACAGCCAGAGGCCCGCGGAGGACAGCGCCACCGCGTTTCGGCGCAACGCCTACGGATGGGTGGACCGCAAAATCCGCGCCGCCAAGGCGCGTCTCACTGTGCGACTGCATTGACAACTGTTCCCGTGCAAAGGAAGCTGAGCCGCTTCGCGCGAAGCGGCTTTTGTTTGGAGGCGCCGACGCCATGATGGGGATGCCTGGAATGAACTCGAACCGCGGTGCAGGCAAGCAGCATGTCTTCGCGTTGCTGGCGCTGGCCTTTGCGCTGGCCTGCGCGCGAGAAGCGGCGGCGCAGTACCACTTCACATCCATCACCGCTGGCCCGAACGGGACCATCAGCCCGACCACCGTGGCGGATGGCGCCACCGGCGGGTGCACGCAGCAGTTCACCTTCACGCCCAACACCGGGTATCAGGTGTACCAGATACGCGTCAATGGAAGTCTGTTGGCCGACCCCACCACGGGCCGGCGCCCAACGAGCTATACCTTCAGCGCCACCTCTCCGGGCGGCAACACAGGCGACTTGTCGATTTCGGTCACTTTTGAGCCCCTTTACACCTTGAACGTATACCTGGCGGGCCCGTCGGACAGGTTGGGAGTGAATGATTGCTACAGGCACGCTGGCGACGTAACACCGTACGTGCAGCAGGCAGCGGGCAGCGGGACTTACTACTGGGGAGACACAATCAACTTCACAGCGACCCGCAACCCTGACTTCAAATTTGGAACCACCATCGCGCCGGAAAACGCCGATGGCCAGGTCTACACGGCGGCGGGCCAGCAATGGGGCTGGCTGGTCCACTGCTCAAAAAGCGCAAGCTTCTGGGCAGGAACAGGTCGTCCGGACGGTTTCCCCCACGCGGACCATAATCCGTGGGGTGACACGCTGACCGTGAGGGGGAACGTGGCTGTTCGAGCGTGGTATGTCAGAGCAAACGAGATCGTCTGGCTTCGGGAACCATCGAGTTCCGTTCAAGCGGATCCCTACGACAACCCGAAGAAAAAGCCATGGGCGATCGGGCATGGTCCATTCGGCCCATTTGGCTTCGCGGCGCAACTGCTGTATGAAGACGGCGAAGGCGTGGACAACCCGGCGACGAATATGATCCTTGACATCGCCCGTGGCACGGGTGTGCCTGGCGCCCGCTTGTACAGCGACGTTGGTATTGGATGGAGCTCCTCCACTGCCTACAAATCTCGCAGCGTGACGCCAAGGTCCACCGGGACGAGTCTTCCCGATCCAGACGGCCTGGACATTCCCTGGGGGGGCTCGGCGTTCCAGGCCATGCAGATCGACAAGTGCGGCAGTGGCTACCGTCTGCAGGTGCGCTATCCGTTGGTGTCTGCTGGGAATTGGAATGACTTTATGGACGCTGGCGGCGACCTTGCCATCAAGTCGCCGAACAGCGCCGAGTTTAATATCACTCCCAGTGGTTCCGTGGCCATGTCATGGGGCTACAACTACTTCGGACAGGTGGGCCACTTCCCCAAGCTCAATAATCCGTTTGCGGCCGGGTTAGGCTACGAACTCATCACGAACGACGGCGACCCTGTGGAGTCGTCCAAGACGCTTGGTGACCCTTACGATTCAATCAGCAATCTGTGGCGCGGCTTCCCCAGCAAGTACTCTACGGCATGGCCGCACTTTACTTACGCCACGGACTTCCACCAGCCCCTGGGTTGGAGCGAGGGTACCGGCGCCGGCCAGCTTGGCGCCTCGGATTCCACATGGTGGGACAGACAGTGGAAATACCCGACCAACTACCATACGCAGGGGTATGACTTCCTGCGTCCTGTGCAACCCCACGGGCAGCTGGCTCATGCCCATAGCTCGGAGTCGTACCAGAAGGTCACTCAAGCCGTAGCCGCAGGCCAGTACCACTCGTTTTCGCTGCTGGCGTGCGGCGTTCTCCGCGCGTGGGGCAGCAACGCCTACGGCCAGCTTGGCGTGGGAACGAAGTACAACGGCGCTCGATCTGAGATCGGGCAGATCGTGAACGTGCCCTTCTTCAACGTGGGGACTTCGGCGGATAATCCGGCCGGCAACATGTGGCGCGGCACGTGCGTGGCCGTGGCCGCAGGCATGTCGCACACGCTGGCCATCCGCGAGGACGGCACGGTGTGGGCATGGGGGCTGAACTCCTACGGGCAACTGGGCGATAACACCACTTCGCAACGTGACACGCCGGTTCAGGTCCTAGACCCGAACGACCCCTCCGGTTACCTGCAGAATGTGGTTGCGGTCTCGGCCGGGGACCATCACTCCCTGGCCCTGAAGAAGGACGGTTCGCTTTATGCCTGGGGCTACAACGCCGAAGGCCAGGTCGGCGATAACACCACCACGCACCGCCGTGTGCCTACCTTGGTCTGGACGAATGTCGGCGTGGCTCCCCTGTGGCACAACAGCTTTGCCGCCGACTTCCAGGTCAACGCCGTGGCCTTCTCTCCCACGCAGGCCAACTACCTCGTGACGGGCGGAACCGACGGCCTTGCCAGGTTGTGGAACACGGACACCCGCGCGCTTGTCCGGACGTTCAATGACTCGGCCAACGCCGGCGCGGGCGCGCACACCGCCGCTGTGAACAGCGTGGCCTTCTCGCCCGACGGAAAATGGCTCTTTACGGCTTCCATCGACAAGACGATCAAAGTCTGGCGCGTATCAGACGGTCAACTCATGTGGACCATGAGCCGCCAGACGGCGCCGTCCAGCACCTCTGAGTCCAATTACGCCGCCAAGCTGTCGGACTATACAAACCGGCACACGGCCGCGATCAACTCCATCGCCACGGTCGCGGACGGAACCGACGTGCTGGTCCTGTCCGGCTCGGTGGACACTACGGTCAAGCTCTGGCGTTACTCGCCGGCCACCGTGACGTCGCAGATGGTGTGGCGGGCCACGGATCACACCCGCAGCGTCAACGCCGTGGCCTTTGTCGACGCCGCCACCGCGGTGACCGCCTCGGCGGACGGCACGCTGAAGCTGCGCGCCGTGGACAGTGGCGAGGTGAGGCGCGTCTATCAGGACACGACCGCGTCCGGCCCCGGCGCGGGCCTGGCGCACGATGGCAGCATCTTGTCGGTCGCTGTCACTCCGGATAACTCGCAGATGCAGATCATCTCCGGAGGGTCGGACTGGAAAGCCAGGGTGTGGAATGTGGGCGAAGAGGATGTTGCCCGCGTCCTTGAGGGGGATTACCTCGACTTCTCTCATAGAGGCAGCGTGACGGCCGTCGGCGTCAGTCAAGATGGCAAGTACTTCCTCACTGGCTCGGTGGACAAGCAACTGAAACTGTGGAACGTCGCGGACGGCTCTTGGGTCCGCACACTTGAGGGCCACTCCGACGTGATCAAGGCCGTGGCCTGGTGTCCCGTCGACGGTTCACAGAGTGTGTTCTGCAGCGGTTCCGTGGACAACTCCGCCAAGCTGTGGGTCTCGACGCCGCCCATCGTGCGCATCGACGCTGGCTCCTATCATAACCTTGCTTTGAGAAGCGATGGCACGGTTCTCGCTTGGGGCCTGAATATTCGAGGGCAATTGGGTTTGGGCAACACGACGGACAAGCACACGCCCACCGTCGTTGCGGCCGCCGCCAACGCTGTCGCCATCTCCGCGGGCCATGCCCACTCCCTGGCCATTGTTCACGCGACAGCCCCGACTTACCCCGACTCCTTCCAGAGCCCCAGCGGCACGATTCTGGCTTGGGGTTACAACGAGTACGGCGAACTCGGCGACAACACCACGACGCAGAGGTCGTCGCCCGTGACCGTCCAACGGATCACAGACGGAGCCCCCCTGCCCAACGTTTACGCGGTCTCCGCAGGCTGGGGCTTCTCGCTCGCGAGAACCAGCGCCGGCTGGTTTGCCTGGGGGCATAACCACCACGGCCAACTGGGCATTGACTGCGCGGCCTACAGCGGAAGCACGGCCGACAGATATCGGGCTGTTCAGCTTTCTGAGCCGCCGGGTGTCGGGGCGGTCTGGGAGGGCAACGCTCCCCAGAGTACGATCTCCGCCGGCTACTGGCATAGTCTGGCCGCTATTGGCGGCGGACGCTACTCGTTCACGGCCTCCGTGGATCCTTCCGGCGGCGAGGGCGGCTATGTGGCCAAGGGTGATGCCCCGGCTTCTGGCGTCGCGGACCAGGCGGTCTGGACCGTGTATCCCGATGGTGGGCTCAGGGTCGTCGATGATCGCGGCGCCCGCGTTCGCTTCCGCGCCGTCGCGCGTCCTGGCTGGCGTTTCGATCATTGGAGCGGGAACTTCGTCGGCACGGCGAC
Organism: uncultured Planctomycetota bacterium; assembly: GCA_964470775.1. Lineage (GTDB taxonomy): Bacteria > Planctomycetota > Brocadiia > CAIUPP01 > CAYYEE01 > CAYYEE01. The sequence continues at coordinate 4,797 of CAYYEE010000085.1, forward strand.
GGATCAGTACTGGGATTTTACCTACCCCGACCCGATGAGCGGCGCATTTGCGGCCACCGCCCACTTCGTCCGCGTCCCCCGCCAGTTTGAGTTGCGTATCCTGACCAAGGTTAATGGTGTCGAGACAACGGCGGGCGGCACGGTGACCGGCGCCGGCACTTATGACGAGAACTCCGAGGCGCCGGTGTCCGCCACGCCTAACGCCGGCTACGAGTTCGCGGGCTGGAGCGGCGACGCCGAAATCGAAGGCAGCGAAGACCCCAGCCAGCTCGTCCGGATGCTTGCCGAGAAGATGTCCTATGACGCAGTGGACCAGGTCCACTACCTGGAGATTACGGCCAGCTTCCGCGCCCGCACCTGCACCCTGGCCACGGAAGTAAGCCCGGCGGGCGCGGGCACGGTCACCGGCGCAGGCAGCTACGACTACGGGACTGAGGTCCAGGTCCAGGCCACCCCCATCCCAGGCTACAGCTTCCTGCGTTGGATCGGCGACTACACCGGCGACGAGACCAACCCGGTCCAGACCATCGTTATGGACGACAACAAGACCCTCACCGCCCAGTTCACGCCCGACGTCACCGGGTTCACGCTGGTGTGGAAAGCCGAAGGCGTCGGCACCGTCACCGTAACGCCGGAAAAGGACCTTTATGACAGCGGCGACATCGTCACTCTGAACCCCAATCCTGGCGTGGGCATGAAGTTCGATGGATGGGCCGGCGATTTGACCGGCAGCGCCGACCCGGCCATCATCACCATGGACGGCAACAAGAGGGTCACCGCCTACTTCAGCGAGGAGAACGCGGAAACCTTCATCCTCACCCTGGTCGCCAATCCGTCCGGGGGCGGCGAGGTGACGGCTCCCGGCGCGGTAGGCGGGTCGGGCATCTACCCCAGCGGAGCCGAGGTCGCTGTTACGGCCGAGCCGGCCAGCGGCTACCGCTTCTACCACTGGGGTTCGAACATGTCGGAACTGGCCAACCCAAAGACGGTCACCATGACGGCCGATACCACCATGACCGCGAACTTCGTGCTGGCGTCGGGTTACGAAGCCGGCGCCGCGCTCTCGTGGGGCGGCAACGACTATGGCCAGCTTGGCAACAACACGACGACGCCGCGCACTCAGGCCGGTTTGATTGACGTGCTGGCCAACGTGAAGGTCATCGCCGGCGGGCGTCACTTCGGCCTGGCCGCTGATGGCTCCGGCGCGCTGTACACGTGGGGCCTGAACGCCTACGGGCAGCTTGGTCACGGCGACCAGACGCAACGCCTGCAGCCCGCGCTCGTGGCTGGCGTGGCCGGCGTCTCGGCCGTGGCGGCCGGCGCCTACCACGCGCTGATTCTGCTGTCCGACGGCTCGGTGTGGGCGTGCGGCCGCAACCTCGAGGGCCAGCTCGGCATCGGTTCCTACAGCAACCAGGCCACGTTCCAGCAAGTCACCGGCCTGGACGGCTCGGACGACGACTCGACCGCCATCGCCATCGCCGCGGGCGAGTACCACTCTCTGGCCTTGACGGCCAGCGGCAAGGTCCTGAGTTGGGGCTACAACATCTTCGGCCAGCTCGGCGTGGGCGACAAGGCCGTCAAGAACACCCCGCAGGCCGTGCTGGACGCCAGTGGCGAGTTGGGCGGCGTGACAGCCATCGCCGCGGGCGCCAACCACTGTCTGGCCCTCAAGAATGACGGGACGGTCGTGGCTTGGGGCTACAATCTCAACGGCGAGCTCGGCAACGGCACGACGGTGGACGGCGTAAGAGCCGCCGCGGTGACCGGCCTGAACAGCGTCCACTCCATCGCCGCGGGCGGATACCACTCCATGGCGCTCCGCCGCGTCGGCGGCGTGGATACGCTGTGGACGTGGGGCGACAACGCCTGCGGCCAGCTCGGCAACGGCAATCAGCCCACCGACAGCAGCGTACCGGTTGAGGTGACGGGGCTGGGCAGCATCAACCGCATCGCGGGCGGCTATGAGCACTCGATGGCGCTCAAGCGCGACTCCACGGTGTGGACGTGGGGCCGCGGCGCCAGCGGCCAGCTTGGCGATATGTATCAGTTGACGCGCGCAACGCCTGTCCAAGTGCTGCACCAGGGCGGCGTGGCTCTGACAGAGGTCTATCTGATTGCGGGCGGCTGGACGCACAGCTACGCGGTGATCACGCCCGAAACGTACACCTTGACGACCGAGGTCGACACGACCGTCCCGGCCGCGCCTGGCGCGGCGCCCGGCGTTGTCACCGGCGGCGACGTCTACGTCAGCGGCGCCACGGCCTTCCTCACCGCCACGCCTCTGCTGGGCTACGATTTCGACCACTGGGAAGGCGACCTCGCCGGCGGCGCCGACGATACCGACCCGAACCAGGAAGTCGTCATGGACGGCAATAAGACGCTGACGGCCTTCTTCGCGCCCAACGGCGATACCTGCACCGTGAACATCACGGTGACGCCCGAAGGCGAGGCCGCCCTCGCTGACGTCACCTTCATCACCTACCCGGGCGACGCCGACCCTGACACGCCTGCGACCTCCAAGGAATGCGCGTTCTCACCAGCCACCGTGAGGGTCGATTTGAGCGGTGTCTCCGGCTTTACCTTCCTTGGTTGGGATGGTGGGGTTGTCTTGACCGGCAATCCCGGCGACCCCACCGAGGGCAGGGTGGTATTGGACGGTCCGGGCGTCAAGAATCTCACCGCCCGCTTCGCCAAGGTCTGGAACCTGACGGTCAACGCATGGGATCACGACGCCGGCGCGGCCCTGGCGGGCGTGGATATCGAAGCGTCGAACGGCTTCACCTATACCACGCCGCAGGACGTCGGTCTCGCCGATGGCACGGCGCTGACGCTGACCGCGCCGCTGACCGACGGCGCAAAGACCTTCCTGTGGTGGGAAGTTGGCGGCGTGAAGCAGGCTCCGGCCGGCGCGCTTGGCAACGAGGTCACCGTGACGATGGACGACGACAAGACGGCGGTGGCCGTCTACGGCGTGATCACCACCTTCCAAGTCAACTCCTCTCCGATTACGTCGGTCCCCATTGACAGCGCCACGGGACATGACGGCGTCACGAACTACACCATCGATCTTTACAGCGGCGAGTCCGTGAATCTGCTGGCGCCCGAAACGGTTGTGAATGGCGGCGTTCAGTACGTGTTCAAGGAGTGGTCCAACGGTTCGCAGACTCGCGAAATCACGCTGAACCTCGCCAGCAATATCACGGCCATCTACGAAGCCAGCACGTGGAACCTGAATGTGGACTCGGCGCCGATTGCGGGCGTGGAGATCAACAGCGTCGGCACGCACCAGGGGACCACGCCCTACACCCATCTGGCGCTGACCGATAACACGGCGGTATCGCTGGTGGCGCCTTCCGAATGGACATCGGGAGGCGTCGTCTACTCCTTCGTCCGCTGGACGAAGAACGGCGTCGCGCAGACGGATGGCGTCACGACGGTCGCCTTCAATATCAAGCAAGATACCGAGGTCGTCGCGGTCTACCAGGTGAAGCAGTGGACCCTGGACGTCCAGTCGTCGCCTGTCGCGGGCGCCGAGATCGGCGGCGTTTTCACGAACTACACCACCTTCGTTGGCGACAACACCGGCGTGCTCCTCAACGCGCCCACGTCGTTCATGGTGGGCGACAACAGGTACCGGTTCAACCGGTGGATGAAGGACGGCGCGCTTCAGGGCGAGGGCATCAACACGCTTTCCTTCACCATGAAGGCCAGTCACGTCGTCATCGCCGTCTACACGCTCGACACCCAGAGCGACGACACGACCCCGCCTGTGGTCTCCGGCCACATCCCGGCCAAGTCCTCTTCCCAGGTGCCGCTGAACACGCTGCTCTCGGTTACTGTGAGCGACGCAGGCAAGGGCGTTGACCTGGCCAGCGTCCTCATCCGCGCCAAGCTGCGCGATGAGGTCGTGTACAGCGTCCTCTACGACGGATCCGCGGAGACGAACGGCGAGTACGACTCGGCCACGCTCCACCCGGCCCAGACGATCAAGGGCCTTGTCCGCCGCACAGGCAATCTGTCCAGCTACACGTTCCAGTTCGAGCCCTCGACGCGGTTCGGCTACCAGAAGACGATCGACGTGGTGGTCAACGCCGCGGACCTGGACATCAACCCAGGCGCCAACGCCGTCGAAGACTCCTGGTGGTTCGCCACGGCGGCCCTTGCGTTCGGCCAGAACGGCCTTGCCAGTTCGACGTCTTCCAACTGCGCCAATCCGGCCATGGCCAGAGACAGCAACGGCGACGTGTGGGTTGTCTGGGATGCGGACGCCACTTCCGGCTACCGCCAGATCTTCATGGCGCGCAGACGCGCCGGCGACACCGCCTTCCAGGCCCCGGTCATCGTGCATCAGATGCCGCAGAACCGCCGCAACCCGTCCATCGCCATCTCCGGCACGAACATCCACGTGGCGTTTGAAGGCGATAGCGGGACGACCGCCAACGGCTACGACATCTACGCCGTCAAGACCACGGCCGCCGCGCCCACCGTCTGGCAGGGCGGGTTCGTGCCGGTCCACGCCACGCAGACCGGTGATCAGATCAACCCCGCCATCGCCGCCGCTCCCAACGGCACGCTGTGGCTGGCGTGGGAGGATGTTCGGACCGGCCAGTCCGACATCCACGTGGCCAGCTCCGCTACCGGCGTGAACTGGGGCGCGGACACCAACATCACTAACAATCCCTTCCACCAGACCCACCCCGCCATTGCTGTCAGCGCCGCCAATGTGGCCTACGTGGTGTGGACCGACCACCGCAACGTTCTGGCCGGCGTGCACGGCACGGACATCTACGGCGCCGCTTCCCCAGGCTGGGCCAACGTTGCGGTCGTCAGCGAGGCGTCCGCCCAGTCGCTGCCTGCCATCGCCGCGGAGTCCGCCGGCGCGATCCTGCATTTGCTGTGGGTCGACGACCGCAGAGGCCATTTGGACATCTTCCACGGCGCCACGGCCGGCGGACTCACGGCCATCGTGACAAACGAGGACAACAGCATCATCGATGACGACACAGGCGCCGACCAGACGCGTCCCGCCATCGCGGTCGCAGGCTCCACAGGCAACGGCTTGCGCGTGATGGCCGCCTGGGAGGACTACCGCAACGGCGACGCGGACATCTACTACGCGCAGACCGGCTCCGGCTTCGGCGTCAACATCCTCGTCAACAGCGACACCGGCACAGCGGCCCAGACGTATCCGGCGATGACGACCGACGGCGACGGTGTGCCGTTGCTGGCCTGGGTCGACCGCCGCAACGGCTCGGCCCAGATCTACTCCAGCGGCGCCACGGCGGCCGGCGCCGCCACTCTGGTGGAAGGCCTGGACAACACCACCGGTCTCAGCGTCGCGGCCACCCAGGACTCGCCTGGTCTGATCGTTCCGGCCGGGGCCGCGCCCATGGACGTGACGATCGAGGCCGCGCCGATCGTCAACCCGCCGCCGCTGCCCGAGGGCGGCTTCGGCGTGCCTTACGAGTTCTCTCCCGCCGGGCTCCAGTTCTCTTCGGCGGTCACCATCACCATTCCGATCCCCACGGCCCAACTCCCCGCGCGCCAGCCGTACCGCGTGTACTGGTACGACCAGTCCACTGGGACCTGGAGCCAGGAAGGCATCACGAACGTCACCGTCGTGCCCCTGTCCGGCACGCTCAGCGGCATCCGCTTCCAGACCACCCACTTCACGATTTTCGGGCTGGGAGGCGTCATTCCAAGCGCGACGGGCGGCGGGACGACTGGCGGCGGCGGTGGCGGCGGAGGCGGGTGCTCCATGGCGCCTGCCGCGGGCTGCGGCGACGTCGCCCTGTTGGCCCTGCCGTATCTGGCGGCGGCGTTTCTCGTCGCGCGCAGGCGGAAGAGGCGCGGCCGGGGATGAACGTTGACTTCACATCATGAGCAGATAGGCGGCGGGGGCTGGGCTTTGGCCGAAGCCCTCGCCGCTTCCGTCTTGGCTGGCCTGGCCTGCCGCGCGTTGTCCGCCGTCCATGGCGGCGTTGCGGCCTGGCGATGGTCGTTGGGTCCGGCGGCGCTGGTCATTCTTGCGGCGGGGTTCATGCGATGGCGGCGCATTGGCTGGATGGAAGCGGGTGTGATCTGGCCGGCAGGGGGCCGCGCGCTCTGGGGCGCGGCGCTGGCCGCGGCCGCGGTTCTGGGGGCGGCCTTTGGCGGGGCGGCGCTCTTGGACTGGCTGGGCGTTTGGCTCCCGTTGCGTCCGTCCGCGCCCCAGGATCGGTTCCTGGCGTGGGCGCTGCATCAGTTCCTCTACGTGGCCGTCTCGGAAGAGCTCTTTTTCCGTGGGTATGTTCAAGCCGTGGCGCTGCGCTGGCTCAAGACACGCTCCCATGTGCCTGCTCTTGCGGTGGAGTGGGGCGCGACGGCTTTTTCGGCCGCCTCCTTCGGGCTGGCGCATGTGCTCGCGCTTGGGTCCCTTGCGGGCGCAGCGGTTGTGGCTCCGGGCATCCTTTTCGGCTGGCTGCGCTTCAGGACAGGTTCTCTGGCGCCGCCTGTGGTGGCCCATGGAATCGCGAATGTCGGGTACGCTCTTATTGGCGCGTGGGGACCGGCCCAGCCTCTCGCGCCGATGCCACAGTAGGATTGAGGCGCCACCTTGACTTCTCAGCGCGCAACGAATATAACTGAACGCCGGATGTGTCGCTTGATCTGCAGAGGGCGCGGAGGCGAGGATGCCTTGCGGGGTATGTGGGGAGCGGGCGCCTGGCTGCATGACGTTGAAGAGAGTTCGGACCATATGAATGGATTTGGGTGCTCCATTGACGTCTGTTCCGAGGCGCGGGCCAGGGGCTTGGCAGTGGCTTTAGGTTCGACGGGTCTTGCTTCCTTCGCCGCGCCGCCTTGCGCGGCGCCAGGCGGACCTCCGAGAAGGCTATGGGCCATGGAGTTCTGGCGCCCGCGCGTCGTCGGCGCGCGACCATCGCGTCCTTCCCCAAGCGGGGCGGCCGCAGTTTCCCAGGCGCGAAGGCTGCGTATGACGCTGGCTGACTGATTGGAGGGGGAAATGGTAGCTGTCACCGTGAGAAAGGCATGGTTGCGCTGGCTTGGGGCCGTCGCATGCCTTCTGGCAGCCTCGTCCTGGCTTCTGGCCGCTCCGGTGGACGCGGAAGGCGCCCGCAAGGCCGTTCGTGGGTGGTTGAAGCGCGGCGCCCAGAGGTTCAACGTTCCTCTTGGCCAGCCCAGGAACGTCGTGACCCACAATGGCGATGACGGAGAACCAGCGTACCACGTGATTGAGCTTGAGCCGGAAGGCTTCATCATTGTGTGCGCTGACGACAACGAGGAGCCGGTCCTGGCGTTTTCTAACAGCGGCCACTATGAAGCGTCTATGGGTAATCCCCTAGGCGCCTTGGTCATCCGCGACACTGCAAGCCGCATGGCGCAGGCCAAAAGGTCCCAGGCCGAAGCTCGGGCCTTGGGCGTGGACCCAGACCACATGCCGGCTCTAGCTGGACGCAAGGCTAAGTGGACAGGCCTTGCCGCAATGGCGGACGGTGATGAGGGCAGGCTGACGGGCAGTCTGGCCAGCGTTTCCGACCTTCGCGTCGCGACGTTGGTGGAGAGCCGCTGGTCCCAGAGCACGGCGGCCGGCTACAACTGCTACAACTACTACACGCCCAACAACTATGTCTGTGGCTGCGTGGCGACGGCCATGG
>CAYYEE010000086.1:0-12440 GCA_964470775.1 uncultured Planctomycetota bacterium
GGCCGTTTTCTGCGCGAGCGGGCCCGCCTGAAGGGGACGCTGCTGCTGGCGGGCGTGGCCGACGAAGAACGCGGCAGCGAGTGCGGCCTGGAGTGGCTGTTGGACAATGGGCTGCTGGACGCGGACGCGGCGATCATCCCGGACCACGCGGCCTATATGCGGGAGATCGACGTGGCCGAGAAGGGCGCGCTGTTCCTCGAAGTGACGGCGCATGGACGCCAGGCCCACGGCTCCGCCCCCCACCTTGGCGTCAACGCCATTTGGCGCATGATCGAGTTCCTGGGCCGCGTGCGCGATCTGAAGCTGCCCGGCGACCCCCACCCTCTGTTCACAGGCCCCACCCTGAACCTGGGCATGATCCAAGGCGGCGTGGCGCCCAATATGGTGCCGGCGCGGTGCTCTGCTCAGCTCGACATCCGCTTTCTGCCCGGCCACACGGCCCGCCATGTCCAGAGGATGATGGAGCAGATTGGACGCGACGTGGAGCGCGACTACCCGGACACCAGGTTCGACTTCAAGGTGACCGCCGCCATTGAGCCGCACGAGAGCCCGGACCACGAAGTCATCGGCCGGCTTCAGCAAGCCATCCGCGACGTGACCGGCCGCGAGGCGAAGCGCGCCGGCATCAGCGGCGCGTCGGTGATCAAGCAACTGGTCCAGAGGGGCGTGCCCGCCATTGGCGTCGGCCCTGGCGATGGCGCCCAGGCCCACATGGCCAACGAGAGCATCGAGGTCCAGGAGCTTCTCGATTTCACCAAGGTCCTGGCCCTGGTGGCCATGACCTGCCTGGACGGCAGCCTCGCCCCCAACCCCGCCTGACCCTAACGCAAAGCGAGTGAGCTTCGATGAGCGATCTGGCCGCCCTTGTGCTTCGGCCCCGCCGCGCCAAGCCGTTCTTCATGCGGCACCCCTGGGTATTTTCTGGCGCTGTGGACCGGCTGGAAGGCTGCGCCTCCAAAGGCGACTTTGTGCGCGTGGTGGACGAAACCGGCCAGTTCATCGCCACGGCGCTCTTCAACCCGGAGTCGCAGATCGTGGCGCGGCTGTTGTCGTGGAACCCCGACGAGGCGATTGACGAGGCCTTTTGGCGGCGGCGGCTGGAAGACGCCCGGCGGCTGCGCGAGGAGACGCTGCGCCTGCCCCAGCGGACGAACGCCTATCGCCTCTGCCACGGCGAATCCGACGGGCTGCCGGGGCTGGTGGTGGACCGGTTCGGCGACTACCTCGTCTGCCAGTTCCACACGGCCGGCCTGCTGATGCGGCGCCCCATGATCGTGAGGATTCTGGAGGAGATGTTCCATCCGCGCGGCGTGTGGGACGCGAGCGACGCGGACATGCTGGCGAAGGAAGGCTTTGGCCCTTCGGACGGGCTCATCCGCGGCGAGGCGCCGCCGGAGACGCTGGAGTTGCGCGATGGTCCGGTGCGCTTCGTGGCCGGGCTGGCCAGCGGCCAGAAGACCGGGTGGTACCTGGACCAGCGCGACAACCGCGCGGCCGCGGCGCGATACGCGGAGGGACGGCGCGTGCTCGACGTCTTCTGCTATGGGGGCGGCTTTGCGCTGGCGGCGGCGGTGGAGGGCAAGGCGCGGGAGGTGATCGGCGTGGACCGGTCCGAGCGGGCCATAGACCTGGCCGCGCGCAACGCGCAGCTCAACGGGCTGGCCAACACAACGTTCCGGCTGGCGGACGCGGACGAGGAGATGTGGAAGCTGCGCCAGGAAGGCGAAGTGTTTGACATGGTGGTGCTGGACCCGCCGCGCTTTGCGCGCTCTCAGGCAGGCGTGAGCAAGGCGCTGGAAGGCTATCAAAAGGTGAACTTCCTGGCGCTGCGGCTCCTGGCGCCGGGCGGGGTGCTGGTGACATGTTCGTGCTCGCAACACGTCAGCCCGGACGACCTGCTGATGGCGGTCAACAAGGCGGCGACGCAGGCCGGGCGCGTCGTGCAGATCCTGGAAGCGCGCGGCCAGGCGCCGGACCACCCGGTCATTGCCTCGTGCCCTGAGACCGGCTACCTGAAGTGCCTAATCTGCCGGGCCATCTAGTGTGGTGTTTCGGAAATGCCTTGCATTACCGAAACACCACACCAAGTCCCATTTCCTGGACAGCGCAGGGCCAAAGTCAACTCTTTGCTGGCCGACAGCGGCTGCGTCCCCCCCCCCCCAACTCCCCTGCCACGCCCTGCATGGCGCCCACGGCCAGCTCCACAAATTCCTCCAGCGTGAGGCCGAGTTTCTCGCATTCGCGGATGACGTTGCGGTCCACGGCGCGGGCAAAGTCCTTTTTGGCCATGCGCTTGATGACGGACTCGGGCTTGACGCTGGCGAGCTTCTTGTCCGGCTGCACCAGGGCGGAGGCGACGATGAGGCCCGTAATCGTCTCGGCCGCGGCCAGGGCGTGGTGGAACAGGGTGGAGCGCTGGAGATTGAGCGCCTCGGCGTTGTGATGGCGGATGGCGTCAATCACCTCGTCGTCAATGCCCGCGTGGCGCAGAGCCTGGCTGGCCACGACCGTGTGCCGGCCTGGCTCCTCGCGCGTGGCTTCGAAGTCGAGGTCATGGAGCAGGCCGGCCAGTCCCCATCGCTCTTCGTCCTGGCCCAGGCGGCGGGCCAGGGCGCGCATGATCGCCTCGGAGGCGAGGCAGTGGCTGCGCAGGTTGGCGGCACGAAGATGATTGTGCAGCAATGCCAGGGCTGAGGCGCGATCCATGTTCGTTCCCCCGCGGTCTGAAAGCACGCGTCACAACCCGAGAGCGCGGACGCCTTCCATGACTTTGGCGGCCGAGGCTTTGAGGGCTTCCAGCTCGGCGGGTTGGAGATTCAGTTCGTAGACCTTCTCCACGCCGCCGGCGCCGATCTTGACCGGCACGCCGCAATAGACGCCCTTGAGGCCGTACTGGCCGTCGAGCCACGCGGCGGCGGGCAGCAGGCGCTTTTCGTCGCGGACGATGCTGGCGACCATGGCCACGGCCGAGGCCGACGGCGCGTAGAAGGCGCTTCCGGTCTTGAGGAGGTTGACGATCTCGGCGCCGCCGTCGCGGGTGCGCTGGATGAGCTGGGCGAGGCGGCCGGCGGGGATCAGTTCGGTGACCGGGATGCCGGACACCGTGGTATAACGCGGCAAGGGCACCATGCTGTCGCCGTGGCCGCCAAGGACCATGGCGCGGATGTCCTTGACCGAGACGCCGAGCTCTTCGGCGATGAACCAGGAGAAGCGGGCGGAGTCGAGCACGCCGGCCATGCCCATGACGCGCCGGGGCTCGAAGCGGCTGCGGACGAGCGCAAGCTGGGCCATGATGTCGAGGGGGTTGCTGACGACGACGAGAATGGAGTTGGGGGCGGCCTTGGCCACGCCGTCCACGATGCCGCCGACGATGCTGGCGTTCATCTTGAGCAGGTCGTCGCGGCTCATGCCGGGCTTGCGGGGCAAGCCCGCGGTAATGACCACCACGTCGCTGCCGGCGCAGTCTTCGACCTTGTTGCTGCCCTTGAGCAGGCTGTCCGCGCCGACGACGGGCGAGGCTTCGGCCAGGTCGAGCGACTTGCCCTGGGGCATGCCTTCAACGATGTCCACCAGCGTCACGTCGCCAAGCTGCGCTTCCGCCAGCCGCTGGGCCGTGGTCGCGCCCACGTTGCCCGCGCCAATCACCGAAATCTTGCAGCGTTTCATGTCTATCTCCGTTTCTGCCGCGGCCATCCCGGGGGCCCGTTGCGATTCCGCCGCTGGCGGGCTGAGGCGCCATGCCCCCGCCGGCGCGGCGCCTGTTTCAGCAAGCCGGCCGGGGTCACTTTATGGCGGCGATGATCGCGTCGCCCATTTCGCGCGTGCCGACGGCCGTGGGGTCGTCCCGGTTTTCCTTGAGGTCGTAGGTCACGTCCTTGCCCTTGGCGATGACGGCGGCCACGGCGTCTTCGAGACGCTTGGCCGCGGCGGACTCGCCGATGTGGCGGAGCATCATGACGCCGGAGAGAATCATGGCCGTGGGATTGACCTTGTTCATGCCCTTGTACTTGGGGGCGGAGCCGTGGGTGGCTTCGAACACGGCCATGTCGTCCCCAATGTTGCCGCCGGGCGCCACGCCCAAACCGCCGACCAGGCCGGCGCACAGGTCGGAGAGGATGTCGCCGTAAAGGTTGGGCAGCACGAGCACGTCATACAACTCGGGCTTCTGCACGAGCTGCATGCACATGTTGTCCACGATGCGGTCCTCGAACTCGATGTTGGGGTACTTGAGCGCGACCTGGCGGGCCACGTCGAGGAACAGGCCGTCGGTGTGCTTCATGATGTTGGCCTTGTGCACGGCCGTGACCTTCTTGCGGCCGTTGGCGGCGGCGTAGTTGAAGGCGAAGCGGACGATGCGCTCGGAGTTGGTGACGGAGATGGGCTTGATGCTGATGCCGGAGTCGGGCAGGATGTCGCCGCCGCCGAGCTCGCGGATCTTGGCGATGAGCTCGGCGGCCTGGGGCGAGCCCTTCTGGAACTCGATGCCGGCGTAGAGGTCCTCGATGTTCTCGCGGACGATGACGAGGTCCACGTTCTTGATGGGGGTCTGGATGCCCGGGTAGTATCGGCAGGGCCGCAGGCAGGCGTAGAGGTTGAGAGACTGGCGGAGGCGGACATTGACGCTGCGGAAGCCTTTGCCCACGGGCGTGGTGATGGGCGACTTGATGGCCACGCCGGATTTCTTGATGGCCTCGATGACCGACGGCGGGAGGGGGTCGCCGCACTGGGCGTAGACATCCTCGCCCGCCTGCTGCACGTCCCACTCGATCTTCACGCCCGTGGCGTCAATGCAGCGGCGGGTGGTTTCGGCCAGTTCGGGCCCCACGCCGTCTCCGTCAAGGAAGGTGATGCGGCGAGCCATGAGTTCTCCTTAAACGCAACCGAATCCGCGACCACGCAGACGCGGCCCGGATCCGTGTATTCCCGGGGACATATCGCGATCCCGCCGCCGGCGGGCTTCGGCGACATATCCCCGCCGCGGCCGTACCTTGTTCCGCAGGCTGTCAGACAGCCTCGACGCTGACGATGTCGGGGAGGTCTTGCTTGAGGATGCGCTCCACGCCCATGCGCAGGGTCATGCGGGCGCCGGGGCATCCGGCGCAGGCGCCGCGCAGGCGGACCTTGACCACATTGTCCGCGCCCACGTCCACCAGCTCGATGTCGCCGCCGTCAGCGCGGAGCCTAGGGGCAATTTTCTCACTCAAAACCGCTTCAACCTGTTCGCGGGTCGCCATGGGGCTTCTCCTCATGCGGAATGCGCGTGGCGCGTCACAGTGTCGGGTGCGGACCGCATGGCCCCGGGGCCACACGGCTGATTAGGAGTACCATGCTATCAGCCCGGCGGCTTGGGGTCAAACGCGGCGGCGGCGGCGGCGTTTGCGCCGCAGGGGGAGCGCCTCCCCCGATCGTTCAATCACCATGCTGGGGAAGCGCGGCCCGTGGCTGTCGGGATCGGTGTCGAGGCGACGAGAGACAAGCTCTGGCGACGACACCGATGCCCAGGGCCGCCAGGAGGGCCGGAGGCCCCGCGCACGCCACAGGGGACCGGCCTGCGGCGGCATGGCGCCGGGACATCTCACTCAGCGTTCTTGATCGGCGCGGGCGGGCGGGAGCGGTTGAGCTGGTTGTAGTCGGCGGCGAGCAGGCGCTGGCGCCACTCCTTGCGGGCCTCGGCGTCGAGATTGGGAAGCCAGTTGAGCAGGCGCTGGATGACGTTGTCCTGGCCGCGGGGGTTCCTGAGGACGCCGTGGAGGGCGGCGATCCTCATGCCGATGCGGAAGGACGTGGAGTAGACGGCGAAGGCGCCGCGGTCCGGCGAGGAGACGCGGGGCCAGGTCTTCTCGTGCAGGGCGAGGTTCTGGGCTGTTCTGCCGCCGTTCATGAGCAGGCGGCCGGCGCTGTCCAGGGCGGCGAGGGGGTCTGACTTGGCTTGGAGCGCGGCCTCCAGGGCTTCCTCATACGCCTTGAGCGCGTCGCGGTGGCCCCTGGCCTCGCCATAGCGCGCCTGCCACAGCCGCAGCTTCGCCACGCTGGCCTTGTGGCTGGCCACGAAGGCCGCGGCTTCGTTGAAGAGGCGCTCGACTCTGTCGTCGGCGACGGCCAGGGGAGGCTGCCAGGCCAGAGCGGCGACGGCCTCGACGGCCAGGCCGGGCAGGGCCTTGAGTCCGTCGGCGAACCGCTTGGCCACGGCGGCTTGGTCTTTGGCGTCATAGACGCCCAACTGAGCCAGGCGGGCGCAGGCCTCCCACTGGCGGCGGTCGAGCGCGCCGGTGGCCAGCGACTCTCCCATCGCGCGCGCGGCGGGTTCCTTGGCGCCGGCCTGGGCCAGAAGCAGGGCCACGTCGCGCCACACCTCGGCCCTGCGCCTCGCGAGCGCGGGGGTCTTGACCAGGCGCAGGTCCATGTCCAGCTCGGCCACGGAGCGCGTCTGGCCGGTCTGGGGGTCCACGAACTGCGCGCCGGTGTCTCTCTCGCTGTCCAGCCGGCCGGCGGACAGGTCCCACGCGAAGTCCTGGCCGCGCTTTCTCAGAAACCCCAGCCAGGCGTGGCCCAGACCGTCCTCGGCCTCGCCGAACACGTAGACGCTGGGCACGCCCAGGCACTTGCCGACGTCGCTGCTGAAGATGGCCCGCTCGTGACACATGCCTCTGTGTTTGCGCATCTCCTCCAGCGTCTGCCCGTCAGACTCGCGGCGTCCGCCGCCGCGCAAGAAGAGGCGCACGTCATACTCGATGTTGTCATACAGCCGCCCCACGTTGGGCGAACTGCCATAGCGCTTCAGAGCCCACTCCCTCTCTTCCAGGGGTCTCTTGAGGTCAACGACGTGCTTGGCCAGCTCCCACGGCAGCGCCAGGGGGTCAAAGGGCATCTGGCGGGCGCAGGCGGCGAAGTAATGGGCATAGGCGGCCAGGACCTTTTCCATCGGCGGCTGGTCGTCCCACACCACGGCGAAGGCGATGGTCAGATCGGCGTGTTTCTTGAGCGCCTGGGCGTCGTTGTCGCAGAGGCTGTAGAGGACCTCGAAGGCGCCATCTGGTTTGTCCTGAGGGGCGAGCGCGGCCAGGAAGCGCTCGGTGAACGCCTGGTTGGCGAGCAACGCGGCGGCGAGGGCCTTCTGCGCCTGGACCTGAGTGATCCGCTCGGTCATGGAGGGGAACCAGCGGCACACGGCATGAGCGTAACGCAGTTCCCGGAGCTTCTCGAAGTTGACGGCGCCCTTGGGGGCGAGGAGGTCAACGATGGCCTGACGGTAGTGGTCGCGGCCTTCGTTCCACTTTCCGGCGAGGACGTAGTCCTTCCACGGGTCTGGCTCCTTGCCTGCGGGGGCTTTGTCCTGCCCCCAAAGCGCGCCGGCCCATAGCGCCACAAGCCATGCCGCCAGCCAAAGGTTGGGTCTCATGTCCGCTCCTCTGCGCAAGCCTGAGCCCCCGCATCGTCCATTCTGGGGCGGGTTCAGGGCCTTGTCAACGCCGCGGCGGGCGCGAGGCGCGGTGCGGTCCGAGGGCGGCCCACAGGGGCCGCGCTGGGGGGGCTGGCAAGGGTCGGCCATGCAGGCGGGCCTCGCTTTGTGGCAGGGGTCATCTTGCTCTTTGGGCGGCGCCGCGTTAACATAACCGCGTCATCGTCGGCGGACCATGCAGCCTCTCGGCTCTGTGGAGAGATGCGCTGTGGAGCCCCTACCGCGAAGCCGCGCCAGTTGGAAGTCCGCCGCCCGGACTATCGCCTTCCTCGCCCTCGCCTCCGCGGGGCTCTATCTGATCCGCAAAACCGACTACGGCCTCTACCTGCTCTTTGGCGAGGTGTTCTGCGTCGTCGTGGCCGCGGGGATCTTCATGATCTCCTGGAACACGCGCGCCATGAACGACAACAACTACATTCTGTTTCTGGGCATCGCTTACGTCTTTGTCGTGGCTCTGGACCTGCTGGCGGCCATGGCGCATCTGGGCAGAGCCATTGTCCCGTCGCCGAACGACAACATCTCCATCCAGTTCTGGACGTCGGCGCGGTTCCTCCAGTCCGTCGCGTTGCTGCTGGCGCCGCTGATGGTCCGGCGGCGGCCCAGTCTTGTTCTCCCCTTCGCCGGGTTTATTGTGTTCACGGTCCTTGACCTGGGCGCCATCCTGTTCTTCAAGGTGTTCCCCACCTGCTATGTGCCGGCCCAGGGCGCCACGCTTTTCCGCTGGATCACCTCCTCCGTGGTTACGCTGATTTTCCTCACCGGCGCGGCCGGCCTCTTCCGCAGCCGGCGCGCGTTCGCGCCGGAGGTGTACCAGTCGCTGCTGGTGGCGGCGTGTTTCCTGGCCGCGGCCGAGCCTGCCCTCAACCTGCACCTGGACCGCCTGGGCCCGGAGGACTTCTACGGCCACCAGTGCAAGCTCCTGGCTTTCTATCTGACGTACCAGGCCATCATCCTCACGGGCGTTCTGGATCCCGGCGCCCTGCTGTTCCAGTCGCTGAAACAGACGAACGAAGGGCTCAGGCAGCAGCGCGACTTCGCCGAAAACCTGCTCCAGGCCGCGCAGATCATCATCCTTGTCCGCGACCCGGAAGGCCGCATCGTGCGGTTCAACCCGTTCATGGAGGAGCTCTCCGGCTACAGCCTCGAATCCGTCCAGGGGCAGGACTGGTTCAACGTCTTTGTGCCGCAGGGGCAGCGGGCGCGCTGCCGGGAGTCGTTCCTGTCGCAGCTCCGCGCGCCGGCCAGCCGCACGAACACAGAGCAAATTCTGACGCGCAACGGCGTGTCGCTTGATATCGAGTGGTTCGAGCGCACGCTGACCGACTCGCAGGGCAAGATCGTGGGGCTGCTTTCCATCGGCCAGGACATCACACAGCGCAAGATGGCCGAGGAAGACATCCGGCACATGGCCTATCATGACGTGCTGACGGGGCTGCCCAACCGCGCGCTGTTCAGCGACCGGCTGTCGGTGACGCTGCGCCACGCGCGGCGCAACAACAAGCGCTTCGCGCTGCTGCTGCTGGACCTGGACCGCTTCAAGGAGATCAACGACACGCTGGGCCACGACGTAGGCGACGAGTTGCTCCGCACGGTGGGCGAGCGGCTGCGGGCTTCAGTGCGCGCCAGCGACACAGTGGCGCGTCTGGGCGGCGACGAGTTCGTGGCGCTTCTGCCCGACCTGGACTCGCCGGCGAGCGCGGATGTCGTGGCCGAAAAAGTGCTGCGGACCTTCCGCGAACCCTTTCAATGCCATGAACATGTGCTCAACGTGTCCGCCAGCATCGGCGTCGCTCTATATCCCGACGACGGGCTCACGCCGCACAGCCTGTATAAGAAAGCAGACATCGCCATGTACAACGTCAAGCGCACGACGCGCAACGGATATCAACGCTACCGCGACGACGCCCCCCCCG
This sequence comes from uncultured Planctomycetota bacterium, assembly GCA_964470775.1. Classification (GTDB taxonomy): domain Bacteria; phylum Planctomycetota; class Brocadiia; order CAIUPP01; family CAYYEE01; genus CAYYEE01. The sequence continues at coordinate 9,373 of CAYYEE010000086.1, forward strand.
CCTCCTAAACGCGGCCGGGGCCCGTTCCGGGGACACGCCGCGGCCCCGCCGGCGGCGGGCTTGCGCAACGCGCCCCGCTCCTCCATCCCCCACCTCAGGAAGAAAACATGATCCTCCGCCAAGACCTGCTCAACCCCGACAGCCCCAAGGACCTTCAAGTCTTTCAGCTCACCAGCGAACCCGGCGTGCCCTCCAGCCACCTTTACATGGAGGCGCAGGTCTTCACGCCCGACTCCAAGCGCCTTATCCTGCACCGATCGGCGCACGCCCACGGCTCGGATTCGAGCGACCCCAAGCATCAATACCTGCTCTGCGACCTGGACAACAACGGCGAACTGACGCCCATCGCCACGGAGCTGGGCGTGCGCGCCGCGTCGGTGTCGCCGGACGGCGAGTGGCTCTACTACTTCGTGGACGAGACCACACCCGGCGGGGGCCGCCTGACGCTGAAGCGCGTGCGCCTGGACGGCGCGGACCGCCAAGTCCTGCACGTGCTGGACACGCCCCTGCCGGAGACCGGCCAGCGGTTTTCGCGGCCCTACCCCCTGTCCACCATGTCCTCGGACAGCCAGCGCATCGCCATCTCCGGCTTTCTTGGCGACGGCAAGACGCCCAACGCGCCGTGGGGCATCCTGGTCTACGACATCGCCGCCGGCGCCCGGCCGCGGCTTATTCTGCACGGTCCCACGTGGCTGAACATGCATCCCCAGTATTGCCGGTCGCAGGAGCCGGACGCGTCGCACGACATCCTGATCCAGGAGAACCACGGAAACGAGAGCGATGCCCGCGGCCAGTTCACCAAGCTCACGGGAGGCGCGGGAGCGGACATTCATGTCATCCGCGACGACGGGACCCACTTCCGCAATATGCCGTGGGGCCGCGACAACAACGAATTCTGCCAGGGGCACCAGTGCTGGCGCGGCCGGTCGCGGCGCGGCATTACGAGCACCTCTACCGTGGATGTCCAGGAGGCGCAGCTCATCGAGGGGGTCGCCGCGCCGCACGCGGGGCACGTGGGGCGGTTGACGCCTGGCGGCGAGCGCAACGACCTGTCGCGCCAATTCCCGAAGCCCAACTTCTACCACTTCGCCACGGATATCGCGGGCCGGCTGCTCATCACCGACTCGGGCAAGAAGGACCAGGGCGGACGGCTGTACATCGCCGAGCTGCCAGACAGCCCCACGGCGCCCTTCACTTCCATCCGTCCTCTGCTCACGGCCAGAACGTCCTGGGACAAGACGGCCCACATCCACCCGTTCCTCTCGCCCGACGGCAAGGCGGGTTTCTTCAACTCGGACGAGACAGGGGTCTTGCAGGCATACATGGTGAGGGGGTTCTGAGAGGGGCGCCGGCGGGGCGGCGCGGCGGGTGGACGCGATGGACAGGAGAGACGGCGCGCCGCGAAGTCCCATTCGCGCAATTGCCCTGCAGCGCCCAGGCGGATACAATATACGTTTTGGACCGCGCCCAGCCGGGGCGCCTCCCGCGCGCGCCGGCCGCGTTGACGGCCCCGCGGCTGGCGTTGCTGAGGAAACGACCGGATGTCCGGTGGTTTCTTCGGAGCCCTCACTTGGATGTGTGATCTGCCCATGACCCACTCCAGCGACCGCATTCTCATTCTCGACTTTAGATCGCAGTACGTGCAACTGATCGCGCGGCGCGTGCGCGAGAACCAAGTGTTCAGCGAGATCGTGCCGTGCTCGATCACACCGGAGCAGGTTCGCGCCATCGGGCCGGCGGGCATGATTTTCAGCGGCGGGCCGGCCAGCGTCTACGCCAAGGGGGCGCCGACATGCGACCCAGCGCTGCTGCGGCTGGGCATCCCCGTGCTGGGCATCTGCTACGGCATGCAATTGGGCTGCAAGCTCCTGGGCGCGGACGTGCAGGCGGCGCCGGCCCGCGAGTACGGCCACCGCGAGGCGCGCGTCGTGGACTCCGCCGACCTGTTCACGGGACTGCCGGCCACGCTGTCGGTGTGGATGAGCCACGGGGACCAGGTTTCGGGGCTGGGCAACGACTTCGTGGCGCTGGCGGCCACGGATTCGTGTCCGTTCGCGGCGGCGCGCCACCGCACGCTGCCCTTCTACGGGGTGCAGTTCCACCCGGAAGTCACGCATACGCCTCTGGGCGGCCGCATCCTGCACAACTTCCTTTTCCGCGTGTGCGGGTGCACGGGCTCGTGGCGCACGACCAGCTTCATCGAAGAGGCCGTAAAGGCCATTCGCGATCAGGTCGGCTCGGCCAGCGTCGTGTGCGGCTTGTCGGGCGGGGTGGACTCGGCGGTGACGGCGGCGCTGGTGCACCGGGCCATCGGGTCGCAGTTGACGTGCATCCTGGTGGACAACGGGCTGATGCGCGACAACGAGGTGGAGTCGGTGCGGTCGGCCTTCGAGGATCACTTCCGCGCGCGCCTGGTGGTGGCGGACGCGGCGGACCTGTTCCTGGAACGGCTGGCGGGCGTGCGCGACCCGGAAAAGAAGCGGAAGATCATCGGGCACACGTTCATCGAGGTGTTTGAAAGAGAGTCGCGCAAGCTCAAGGACGTGCGGTTCCTGGCGCAAGGGACGCTGTACCCGGACGTGATCGAGAGCCAGAGCCCGGTGGGCGGGCCGTCGGCGACGATCAAGTCGCACCACAACGTGGGCGGCCTGCCGGCGAAGCTGGGGTTCCAGCTTGTGGAGCCGCTGCGGCTGCTGTTCAAGGACGAAGTGCGGGCCACGGGCGCCACGCTGGGCCTGCCGGAGGCGATCATCTGGCGGCATCCGTTCCCAGGGCCGGGGCTGGCCGTGCGCATCATCGGCGAGGTGACGCGGGAGCGGCTGGCCGTGCTGCGCCGGGCGGACGCGATCTTTCTGGAAGAGGTGGTGGCGGAGGGGTGGTATCGCAAGATCGCGCAGGCGTTCTGCGTGCTGCTGCCGGAGGGATCGGTGGGCGTGATGGGGGACGAGCGCACGTACGGGCATGTGATCGCGGTGCGCGCGGTGGAGTCGCAGGATTTCATGACCGCGGACTGGGTGCCGCTGCCGCACGACCTGCTGGCGCGCGTGTCGAACCGCATCATCAACGAA
>CAYYEE010000087.1:0-12383 GCA_964470775.1 uncultured Planctomycetota bacterium
CTTCCTTTGGGGCCGAGGCCGGCTTGTCGTGCGCGCGCCCGAGGACATCCACCACAAAATCGCCACGCTCCTCGAAGGTCTGCGGCCCGGTCCCAGGATCGTGCTCGACATCTATCTCGTCACAGGCGACCTCGCCAAAGTCGAGGCCATCCTTGGCCAGGACATCCGCGCCGGCCGGCGGCTGACCGCGCCGGAATGGAAGAGACTGCGCGAGCTGGGCAACGCGGCTACGGGAGGGTTCGCGGCCGCCAGTCAAGCTTGCCTTGCGGAGACGCCTCTTGCGGTCTCCCTGGGGGGCGACATCTACGAGGCGCGGGTTTCCATGGGCGACGATGGCCGGGCCGCCCTTGTCCGCGTCGCGGCGAGTCCGGACACCCAGGCCGCCCAGGCGCTTCCCTGCGGCGACGTCACCGTTCTTGGCGCCAGCGCCGAAGGCGGCCACTGGCGGCTGTTCCTGGCGCGCGTCACCCCCGCCGAGCCCTGAGCGCCCAACGAACGGAAACGCGGCGCGGCTGGACGCCGGAAGGCCCCATCCATACTTCAGCGCCGCAAGACGTGCGCGCCGCCGCCTCTCTCACTATAATGGTCCCGTGTCCTCATTCGTCCGTGGCTCAAGTTCCGGGACCGCGCATGGGCATCCACAACCTCGTCAGCCTCGCCGGCGTCTTCGGGCTCATGGCCGTGGCGTGGGTCTTCAGCGCCAACCGGCGCCGCATGAACTGGCGCGTCATCCTGTTGGGCGTGGCCCTGCAACTGGCCGTGGGCGTCCTTGTGTTCCGCGCGCCGGGCAGCCGCCAGGTGTTCCTCTGGCTCAACGACGCGGTCTACAAGACGCTCGACGCGGCCCAGGAGGGCCAGCGGTTCGTGTTCGGCCGCCTGGCGCTTGGACCCGGCGAGACCGACGCCAGCGGCCAGACCAGCGCCGCCGGCTTTGTGCTGGCGTTCAAGGCCCTGCCCAGCATCATCTTCTTTTCCGCGGCCATGTGCGTGCTCTATTACTGGGGCATCATGCCCTGGATCATCCGCCAGTTCGCCCGCGTCTTCACGCGGCTCATGCGCGTCAGCGGCGCCGAAAGCCTGTGCGCGGCCAGCAACATCTTCGTGGGCATCGAGTCCGCCACCACCATTCGCCCCTACATCGAGAAAATGACGCGCTCCGAGCTGTGCGTCGTGCTCACCGCGGGCATGGCCACCATCGCGTCCAGCGTCATGGGTTTGTACGTCTTCATGCTGTGCGCCACGTTCCCCACCATCGCCGGCCACCTCATCTCCGCGTCCGTGCTCTCCGCGCCCGCGGCCATTGTCATGTCCAAGATCCTCGTGCCCGAGGACGGCAAACCGCTCACCTTGGGCGTGACGCCCGATCTTGCGTTCGAGCGGCCTGCCAACGCCGTGGAGGCGGTGGTGGACGGCGCCATGACCGGCCTCAAGCTGGTGATGGGCGTGGTGGCGCTTCTCGTCGCGTTCCTCGGCATCCTGGCCGTGCTCAACCTCATCCTGGCCCAGGCGGGCCGGGTGTGCGGCGCCTCCACGCCGTGGACCGTGCAAGCGGTCCTGGGCTGGGCGGGCTATCCCTTCGCGCTGTTGATGGGCGTGCCCCCGCGCGACGCGGCGGCCGTGGGCGAGTTGATCGGCGCGCGCGCCGTGCTCACGGAGGTTTGGTCCTACGGCAAGCTGGCCGAGTTGGCCGCCAAGGGCGCCTTGTCCGAGCGCAGCGTGGTGGTGACAGCCTACGCGCTCTGCGGGTTTGCTCACGTGGCCAGCATGGCCATCTTTGTGGGCGGCGTGTCGGCCCTCGCGCCCAGCCGGCGCAAGGACATCTCCGCCCTGGCCCTGCGCGCGCTGCTGGCCGCCACGCTCGCCTGCTTCATGACCGGCGCTGTGGCGGGCGCGCTGTATCGCCCCGGCGACGCCCCCTTGATCCGAAGCCCCAAGACCGGCGCCGCCCCCGCGGACCCGCGCGAACCCATTTATCCGGCCTGTCTGACTTGTCCGACAGGTCAGACGCCCCCAGGAGATCCCCCATGCCCAGCAAGCCTGCGCTGCCCAAAGAACGCGGCGTGATGACGCAGAAGGACGGAGAGCATCTGACGGTGCGCATGCGCATCGTGGCCGGCAACGTGACGGCCGAGCAGATGGACGCGCTGGCCGGCATCGCCAAGCGCTATGGCCGCGGCTATGTGGGCCTCACCGTGCGCCAGGGCATCGAGATTCCTTGGGTGAAGCCGGCCGACCTGCCGGCTGTGAAGGAAGCCATGGCCGCCGCGGGGCTGGCGCCGGGCGGCAACGGCGCCACGGTGCGCGCCATCATCGCGTGCAAGGGCACCATCTGCAAGTCCGGTCTCGCCGATACCCAGGGCCTCTGCGCCGAGATGGACGCGCGCTACTTCGGCCAGGACACGCCCGCCAAGTTCAAGGTGGGCGTCACCGGCTGCCCCGGCAACTGCATCAAAGCGCAGACTCACGACCTGTCCTTCATGGGCCAGGTCAGACCCCGGGTCAACCACGCCGCCAGCAAAGGCTGCGGCGTGTGCGCCAAGACATGCCCCGTCAACGCCATCACGCTGGATCATGGCAAGACGCGCATTGATGAAGCCAAGTGCGTTCTCTGCGGCCGGTGCGTCCGCGCATGCCCCGCGGACGCCATCGTCGAAGCGGAGCGGGGGCTGGCCGTGTTTGTGGGAGGCACGTTCGGCCGCACGCCGCGCATGGGCCAGAGGGTGGGCCCCCTCATCCCCGAGAGCCAGGCCGTGGAGGTCATGGGCCGCGTGCTGGCGTGGTACAAGGCCAACGCCCAGGGCAAAGAGCGCCTGGCCGCCGTCCTGGACCGTGTGGGCATGGACAAGTTCAAGACCGATCTCGGCTGGAGCTGAGCCGTATCGGTCATCCTGCCCCCGCCCAGCCCCGCGCCTCTCACGTCATTTTGAACTTGCCCCCGCCTTCGTTGCGCAGCGTCTTGAAGCCGTGGCGCTTCAGGTTTTTCTCGCTGAGCAGCGACTTCTCGTTCCAGCGCGAGGGCAGATGGGGCGCGCTGATCACCCGGCGCACGGCCGCGCCGCAATGGGGGCACGCGGCCAGCGGCGCGTCGCTCATGCGCTGTTGCGCCTCGAACACGGCGCGGCACTGCGCGCACCCCCGTTCGCCTTCGGCCACGATGTACTGATACGTCGGCATGGGTCTGCCCGGTTACTCCAGGATCACGTCCACCACGCGCTTCTTGGACTGCTCCATCAACTCCTGGCTCGCCGCCTCCAAGTTCAGGCGCAGCTTGGGCTCGGTGTTGCTGGCGCGGACGTTGAACCACCAGTCGTCATACTCCACGGTCACGCCGTCGAGCTTGGACACCTTGCCGTCCTTGAACACCTCGGCCAGGCGGCGCATCTTCTCGTCCTTGTTCTCCACCTCGAAGTTGATCTCGCCCGTGGCGAAGTAGCGGCGCAGAGGCTGGAGCATCTCGGACAACGGCCGGCGCGCGATAGACAGCACGTTGATCAGCTCCATGAAGGCGATGGCGCCGCTGTCCGCGAAGAAGTTGTCGCGGAAGTAGTAGTGGCCCGACAGCTCGCCGCCGAAGATGGCGTTGCGGCGCCGCATGGTGGCTTTCATGAACGCGTGGCCCACGCGCTCGATCACGGGCACGCCGCCGTGTTTGCGGATTTCTTCGGCCACGACGCGGCTCGACCGCAGGTCATAGCACACGGCCGCGCCCTTGCTGCGGTCCAGCATCCGCCCCGCCAGCAGCGCGGTCATCAGGTCGCTGGGGATAATCTGCCCCGTCTCATCCGTGAACATGCACCGGTCCGCGTCCCCATCAAACGCCACGCCGAAATCGCACCCCTTGGCGCGCACCGCCTCTTGCAGGTCCTTCATGTTTTCCGGCTTCAGCGGGTTGGCCTCGTGGTTGGGGAAACTGCCGTCCAGCTCGAAGAAGAGGGGCACGACCTCCAACGGCAGCTTGGCCAGGATCGGCGGCAGCATCTTGCCCGCCATGCCGTTGCCCGCGTCAATCGCCACCTTGAACGGCGCCGGGTTGCGGACGAAAGACAGCACGTGGCTGGCGAACTTGGGCAGGATGTCGGCCTTTTCCAGCCGGCCCCGGTCGCGCGACGGCCGCAGCGGCGGACCCAGCGCGATGCGCTTGACGTTGTCCAGGCCGCTGTCCGACCCCATGGGAATGGCGCTCTCGCGGCTCACCTTGAAGCCGTTGTATTCCGCCGGATTGTGCGACGCCGTCACCTGCACCCCGCCCGACGCCTCCAGCGTGGCGATGGCAAAGTAGTTCGCGTCCGTCGAGAGCAGCCCGCAGTCGATCACGTCCGACCCGGCCGTCAGAATGCCCTGGATCAGCGAGCGCGACAGCTTCTCGCCGGAGAGTCGCATGTCGCGGCTCACGACCATGGTCTTGGCGTTGAGGAAGCGGGCGATGGCCCCGCCGATCTGCTCCGACATCTGCTCGTTGATCTCGCTGGGGTACACGCCGCGCACGTCATACGCCTTGAAGACCCTTTCGTAGGCGCCAGCCGTCTCGGCCTTCACGGCCTTGCGGCTGATGTCTTCGTCGCGCTGGCTGCAGTCGGCGCATTTTTCATAGTTGCGCAACTGGCGGCCGCGGCAGATGGCGACGCTGATGGGGGCGGGTTCGCCCGGGCACTGCCTCTGTTCGGGTTGGGCCATGGGGATCTCTCCGCTGGGGTTAGTTTCTTCTCTCGCTGCTCATGCGTTTCAGGAACCGCTTTTCACGGCCTGTAAGAGTGTGCATGCCGTGTTCGTGAACCTTGTCCAGGATCCGATCGAGCGCGGCTTCGCGTTTGGCGGCGCTGGCCTGCGCGCGGCGATAGGCGGCCTGGCGCAGGCGCTCATCGAGCGTTCGCCACGCCGGCTCCAGAAAGTGATAGGCAAAGCCAAACGCCGCCCCGCCCAGATGGGCCAGCCCAGCCACGCCTGTCCGGAGACCGAAGATTTCGTTCCAAAGATCAATCGCGATGGCCAGGATGATGAAGTGGCGCAGGCGCATGGGGAAAAGGAAGAAGACGAGGATGATGCGGTTGGGCCAGTAGATGCCGGCCAGGACCAGCAGCGCCATGACCGCGCCCGACGCTCCGATCACCGGCCCGCTCCAGTCGCCGGCGGCCAGGTGAACCACCGAGAACGCCAGCCCGCCCGTCAGCGCCGCGCCGAAATAGAGAATCAGCAGCCGGCGCGCGCCGATGCGCAGCTCGATGTCGCGGCCGAACCAATAGAGGAATAGCATGTTGAAGATGATGTGGAAGAGCGAGCGTGTGTCGTGGAGAAAGGCGTAGGTGACGAGCTGCCACACGCAGCCGCGCGTGAAGACCATCGACGGCCACAGCCCGAGCCACAACTCCAGATACGGGCCCCTGAACATGAGCTGGACCAAGCCCTGGAGAAGAAAGACCGCGGCGTTGGCGATGAGCAGCCCCTTGACCACGGGGGTCAATCGAGGCGCCCCGAAGCCGCCGCCGGCGTAGAAGTCCTGTCCCCAGCTCTGTGACACGTGCCTTGGTCTCTTGGCGCAACCCTGAATCGCCTGGGGCCTGGGCCGGGCGGCCCCTGGGCTTTGGCGCGGCTGGCCGCCGCCGCATGAGTTCATTTTATAGGTCCGGCGGGGAGGGGTCAACGGCGCGTAGTCCGCGAAGACAGGGCCTGCGCGACACATGCGCGCATAGGACAAACGGCCGAAGGCTGGCGCCACGGCCGGGGGGAAGGTACACTTGCGGCGCGTGAGGGCGGCCGCACATGCGCCGCCCCCCAAGGAGGAAGAACCGCATGATCCAGAGGCACGGCACGGGGCCCGGCGCCGCGCGCGCGCCAGGCCGCAAGCTGGCCCGCCGGGTGGGCTTGGCCGGGCTGCGCTGGAGGCTGGCCCTGGTTCTGGCCCTGGCGGCGCTGCCGCTTATCGCCCTCCTGGCATGGATCAGCCTGCGCATCAGCCAGAAGGCATTGCTGCGGCGCATCACCACCGAGTCGCTGAGCCTGGCCCAGGCCCACGCCGAAGGATTCGGCGCCACCTTGACCGCCGCCGCCAAGGTGGCCGAGGGCCTGGCCGAAGCCGTCGCCGCCGCGCCCTCCCTCGACGACGCGTCCATCCGCAAGTTGATCCACGACACCGTGCTCCACAACCCCGGCGTCCATGGCTCCACGGTCGCCCTCGCCCCGGAGGCAACGCCTTTGGGGCGGTACTCGCCCTACTACTGCCGCGGCGGCCAAGGTCTGCGCTACGTTTCTCTGGCCGACCCCAGCTACGACTACACGCGGTGGCCTTGGTACGCCGAGCCCATGCGGACCGGCCGGCCCGCGTGGGCCGCTCCCTACTTCGACGAAGGCGCCGGCGGCGTGCTCATGACCACCTATTCCGCGCTTGTCGCGCGCGCCGGCGCCCGCATCGGCGTGGCCACGGCCGACATCCACATCGACCACATGGCCAGCCAGCTCGCCGCGTTGCGCGTGGGCGAGACAGGCTTCGCCCTCATTGTGGACAGCGACGGCCACCCCGTGGCCTCCAGCGCCGGGCCGCCCGAGGGACACCCCCTGGACCGGCGCACGCTGGACCTCGGCGACTGGGCGCCGGGCGCCTCGCCCCAGGCGAACGAGATCGAGGTCGCCGGCCGCCGCATGTGGGTCCTCAGCGCGCCCATCCCCTCCACGGCGTGGCGGCTGGCCGTGGTCTATCCCCGCGAAGAGATTCTCTCGCCGTTGGCCGCGCTGCGCCGGGGCGTCTGGCTCATGGCCGCCGCCGCCGCGGTCCTGGCCGGATTGCTGGCCTTGTGGGCTTCGGCGTGGGCCTCGGCGCCCGTGGCCCGGCTCGCGGCCCAGACCGAGCGCTACCGCGCCGGCCGCTTCAACGAGCCCCTGGACGAAGCCAGCGGCCCGCGCGAAATCCGCCAGCTCTGCCGCGCGCTCAACGAGATGGGCCAATCCATCGCGCGCAGCATCGGCGAGCTCGAAGCCACGCGCCTCGAAATCGTCTACCACCTGGGACGCGCCGCCGAATACCGCGACCGCGACACCGGCGCCCACATCCGCCGCATGAGCCACTATTGCGCCCTGATGGCCGAGGCCGCCGGCATGAGCGAGGAAGACTGCGACCTCATGCTCTACGCCAGCCCCATGCACGACGTCGGCAAGATCGGCATCCCCGACGCCATCCTGCTCAAGCCAGGCCAGCTCACGCAGGAAGAGTTCGAGGCGATCAAAGCCCACACCCTCATCGGCGAGCGCATCCTGTCCGAAAGCTCAAGCTCCAGCCGTCTCATGGAGATGGCGCGCGTCATTGCGCACACGCACCACGAGAAATGGAACGGCCGCGGCTATCCGCGCGGGCTGAAAGGGGAGCAGATACCCCTGGCCGGCCGCATCGCGTCCCTGTGCGACGTCTTCGACAGCCTCACTTCCTCCCGGCCCTACAAGGCCGCGTGGACTGTGGGCCAGGCCATGGAGGAGATCGAGCGCCAGAGCGGCGAAGCGTTCGACTCGCGCCTCGTCGTGCTGTTCAAGGCCAGACTGGGCGAGGTCATTGACCTGATGGAGGTCTTTGGCGGTGACGCTCCGCCGGGACCCGGCCCAGCCCCGCGGCCCAAGCCTCCCTTCCCAACGCGGCCCTGACGCGACTTGCTTTCTTGACAACTCCCTCAATTCGCATATCTCCCATCTGAAACATCCCCAGCCCGAATGGATGTTTTGCGTCTTAAGAGACGTTGCCTTGGCAAAGTCGCTGGTCTTGCAGGATACAGAATCCCCCTGAATCAATTCCTCCTGTCTTCCCCGGCCCTTGCGCTTGACAGCCTCTGCTGGCCGCGCTACCGTGACCAGCCATCCCAGCCCGCCCAGGGGGCGCGCTCGCCACAGAGCCAAGGAGAGACTGGCTTGTACGACCTCAAGATCGAGAACGCCACGATCATCACTGGCGATGGCCGGCCCGCTTTTAAGGGGACCGTGGCCGTAGCCGGCGGACGCATCCGCGCCATGGCGCCCCACATCGCCGGAACCGCCGCGCGGCGCATAGACGCGACCGGCCGCGTGTTGTGCCCCGGCTTCATTGACATGCACACCCACTCCACGGCCGCGCCCAGCATGAACCTGGTGCGGCAGGGGTGCACGACGCTGGTGGGCGGCGCGTGCGGCTTTTCTCCCCTCGATCCGGGCGTCGTGATCGAGGCGTACCGGTCCTCGCCCGCGGCGCACAATCTCCTGCTTTTCGTGGGCCACAACGACGTCCGGCTGGCCGTGATGGGCGGCGCCGACCGTGCGCCCACGCCCGAGGAGCTCGGCCGCATGAAGGACCTTGTCCGAAAAGCCATGGAGTCAGGCGCTATCGGCCTCTCCGCGGGTCTCGCCTATGCGCCGGGCTGCTTCTGCCAGACGGAGGAGGTCATCGAGCTCGCCCGCGTGGCCGCGGAGTTTGGCGGCTTCTACGACCCGCACCAGCGCGACGAGGGCCTTGGCCACGAGGCGTCCGACGAGGAAACCCTTCGCATCGGCCGCGAGGCCAAGATGCCCGTCCACATCTCGCATTACAAGGTCGCCGGCCTGAAATGCGCCGGCAAGAGCCATGCCCTTCTGGCCCGGCTCGACCAGGCGCGCCAGCAGGGGCAAGACGTCACCTGGGACCAGTATCCCTACACGGCCAGTTGCGCCCGCGTCACGCTGCTCTTCCCCAAGTGGGCCTGCGCCGGCTCCTACGACGATATCCTGCTGCGCCTCAAAAATCCCGAGCAGCGCGCCAGGATCAAGCAGCACCTGATGGTGGAGGAGCACGACGGCAAGTTCGGCGGCCAGGGCTCGCGCGTCGTGGTGGCCAGCGGTCCCGACGCGGCCAAGCCGTTCGAGGGCAGGAACGTGGCCGAGATCGCCAGGATGCGCGGCCGCAAGCCCGACGCGGAAGGCTTTGCCGAGACGGTGATGGAGCTGGCCGCCGTGGGCGCGGCGCACACGGGCACGGACCGCGGCAAGCTGGTCATGTGCGTCTATCACAGCATGTCCGAAGACGACGTCGAGCGGATCATGAAGCACCCGGCCACGATGATCGGCTCGGACGCGTGGGGCATCCCCTATGGCCAGGGCCACCCGCACCCGCGGCTCTACGGCACGTTTCCCCGCGTCCTGGGCCACTACGTGCGCGAGCTCTCCGTTCTCAGCCTGGAGGACGCCATCGCCAAGATGACCAGCGCGCCCGCGCGGCGGCTGCGGCTGGCCGACCGGGGTGTGGTGCGGCCCGGCGCATGGGCCGACCTCACGATCTTCAACCCCCACACCATCCGCGACCGCGCCACTTTCGAGAAGCCCCACCAGCATCCTGACGGCGTGGACTTCGTCATCGTCAACGGCGCCGTGGTCGTCAGTGAAGGCCAGGAGACCGGCGCCGCGCCGGGCGTGTTCCTGCGCCGGCCGTGAGGCCGCGGGAGGCGGGCGTGGACTTCAACGCTTTCCTCGACGCTCTTCGTTCTTCGCCTGAGTACCGGGGCCAGATCGTCTTCTCGCACGAGGAGCCGCCCCGGGCCGCGCGCTATGGACCGCTGCCCGAGCGACTGGGGCCGGCCGCGCGAACAATGCTCGCCGCGCTCGGCCGCAACAAGCTCTACACCCACCAGAGCCACGCCGTGGCCGCCGCCCTCGACGGCCGCAACGTCGTCGTCGCCACAGGCCCGGCCTCGGGCAAGTCGCTCTGCTACGTGACGCCCATCGTGGACGCGCTGAGCCGCGACCCCGAGGCCACCGCGCTGCTCCTTTTCCCCACCAAGGCGCTTTGTCAGGACCAGTTCCGCGGCATGGCCGAGGCGCTGGAGGCCGCCGGCCTGGGCAAGACGCTGGCCGGGGTCGTGGACGGCGATTCCCCGCCCTCGCTCCGGCGGCGGCTGCGCGACCACGGCGCCGTCGTGCTCTCCAACCCCGATATGCTGCATGCGGGCATTCTGCCTCAACACGAACAGTGGGCGCGTTTTCTGGGTCGGCTGCGCTATTTGGTGCTCGACGAACTCCACGTCTACAGCGGCGTTTTCGGCTCCAACATGGCCAACCTCATGCGCCGGTTCTTCCGCATCTGCCGGCGACACGGCTCCGACCCGCAAGTCATGGCGTGCTCGGCTACCATCGCCAGCCCCCGCGACCTGGCCACGGGTCTTGTGGGCAAGCCTTTCACGCTGGCCGGCGACGACGGCGCGCCCAAGGGCCGTCGCACGTACGTCATCTGGAATCCGCCCCGCATCCGCGACGGCGCGTGGCGCTCGCGCCGCAGCGCCAATGTCGAAGCGCACGAGCTCATGGCCAAGCTGCTCATGGCCGGCGCGCCCACCATCGTGTTTACCAAGGCGCGCATGACCGCGGAGATGCTGTGCCGCTACGTGCGCGAGAAGCTGCTGGCCGAGGCGCCCCCTCTGGCCGCCAAGGTCTGCGCCTATCGCGGCGGCTATCGCCCGCAAGACCGCCGCAAGCTGGAGAGCCGCCTGTTCAAGGGCGAGCTCATGGGCGTCAGCGCCACGCGCGCGCTGGAGTTGGGCATTGACGTGGGCGCCTTGGACGCCTGCATCGTGGTCGGCTACCCCGGCACGCGCGCCTCGTTCTTCCAGCAGACCGGCCGGGCCGGCCGGCAGGGCCGCGACGCGCTGGCGGTTCTTGTCACCGTGGACACGGCCATCAACCAGTACGTCGCCAGCCAGCCCGCCTACGTGTTCGGCCAGCCGGTGGAAGAGGCGGTGCTGGAGGCCGACAACCCCTTCATCATCACCGGCCACCTGCGCTGCGCCGCGCAGGAGATGGCTCTCAGCGACGAGGACGCGCGCCTGTTCGGTCCCCACGCTCTCATGGCGCTGCGCGTCTTGGAGGACAACCTGAAGGTCCGGCGCATCAAGGGCCGCTGGCATCACGCCGCCGCCGAGACGCCCCAGCATGAGATCAGCCTGCGCGCCATGGTCCCGGCCAACGTGCTCATTTCGGATGCGGACTCCGGCCAGGTTTTGGGCGAGGTGGACCAGTTTGACGCGCCTCCGCTTCTCCACCCGGACGCCATCTACATGATTCAGGGCGACACGTACCGTGTGCTGTCGCTGGACTTGGACCGCAACCTGGCCGTGGTCCAGCGCGTGAACGTGGACTACTACACCCAGCCCATCGGCGGCGCGGACGTGCACCACGTGGACCATTGCCTGCGCGAGAAGCCCTTCGGCTCGGGCCGGGCTTTCTGGGGCGAGGTGACGGCCTACTTCCAGACACGCATGTACGAGAAGATACACTTCTATTCGCTGGATGCGGTGTCGCGCCACGGCCTGGACCTGCCCGTGCTTTCGCTCGAAACGCAGGCGGTGTGGATCGTGCCGCCCGACCTGTTGATGGAGCAGGTCCGCCGGGCCGGCCTCGACGCCCACAGCGGCCTGCGCGGCATCGGCTACGCCCTGCGCATGGCGCTGCCGCTGTTCATGACGTGCGACACGCTGGACTTCTCGCACTCCGTGGGCAGCGCCAACTCGCCATGGAGCGCGCTGTTCGTCTACGAGCGCTACCCGCTGGGCCTGGGCTTCACGCAAAAGGCGTATGAGCGGCTGGGCGAGGTGATGCGGGCGGTGTGGAAGCGTGTGGCCGATTGCGACTGCGGCGACGGTTGCCCGTGTTGCGTGGGCAAGCCGCTGCGCCAGGACACCACGTGGAACATCGAGCGGGGCGAGGGGTCCATTCCCAGCCGGCGCTCGGCGTTGATGATTCTGGAGGGGCTGATGGGAGACGGTTCACGGCTGGACGAGCCGGACACGGGGACGCTGGCCAGCGACGCGGCCGGCCAGGAGGCGCGGCTGGAGCAGGCGCTGCGCCGCCGGCTCGAACGCATGAGAGAGCCGCAGGTGTTCCACCCCATCGAGCCTGTCGTAAAGACCGGCTACCCGGAACGGGCCAAGCCCGCGGAGCTGTCTCAACCGGACGCGGTCGCGCGCGCGGAGCGGCGTGTGGATTTCGAGCGCGATCAGCGCCGCCGCTTGTCCAAGAAGCTCCAATCCGCCAAGCTCGACCCGTTTGCGCGCCGGGCCGGGCCGCCGCCGGGCATGGTCACGCCCGAGGGCTCGCGCAGGCCGATCGACTTCCCTGGACAGCCTTTGCCCGGCGCTGCGGAAGCCGCCAAGAAGGGCGCCCCGCCCCGGCCTCCGGCGCCGCCCGCCCAGCCCCTCGTGTTGGGCGACAGCCTGGCCGCCCGAGCACGACGCCTCAAACGCGACCGCGACCGCGGCGCCGCCCCCTGAAGCTTCCCTCTTCTCCCGAGCGCGCCTGATCCGTCTGATCAGACGGATCACCCCTGCCGGCCCGCTGCAATTGTCGCGTCTGTATCGGCGACACGTTGCGATCCCGCCGTTGGCGGGCTGAGGCGCCATGTCCCCGCCGACGTG
>CAYYEE010000088.1:0-12326 GCA_964470775.1 uncultured Planctomycetota bacterium
CGTCCGCGGGAGATCCGGCCTCAACGGGCGGGCTTGGCGGCCTCCACGCGAAGCGCCACCCGGCCATGCCCAGGTCACGTGCCGGCTGTCAGCGCGTGTTGCAGATCAGTTCCGCGATGAGCGGGTTGTACGTGTGCTCGGTCGTATCCTGGTCCGGGATGTCGAACCGCCGAACCCACGTGTAGAGGTCCGCGGCCTTGCAGCCGGCGCTGACGCCTTTGCGCATGGAGAGAAGGCGGTGGCCGTGGTCGGGGTAGTGGGCGGTGGGCATCTGGCAACGGTGCTTGCCCAGAAGCGCCATCTTGGCGTCGAGGTAGTCGGAGATGTCCACAAACGTGTCCCACTTGAAGTTCGAGTCGCCGAACCGGCTGTAGTGGCCCACGCTGTGCAGGAACGCGCCGCGATAGCCCTTGTCCACGGCCTCCCAGAAAGCGGTCGTGGCCAGCAGCGCCGAGCCCACGTGCTCGATGTTCTGGTCGGCCATGCCGTGGCTGAGGATGCAGGCGGGGTTGTGCTCCAGGATCAGGTCCACCAGACGCGCCACGCTGGCCTTGTCCTCATACGCGGTGAGAATGGAGGGGACGTCGGGCTTAACGCCTTCGGGCAGCTTGCAGCCGTAGCGCAGCTCGCAGGAGCGGCCGTCCTGGGGCGAGTAGTAGTGTCGCTGCGGGTGGTCGAGATGGATGGCCTTCGTGCCCAGGACCTCGCAAGCCGCGTCGCACTCGCTCTTGCGGCGCCGCATGGTGATGACCGGGCCGTCCATGGTGGACTTGATGGCGCCATCGGGTTGGAGCACGGAGTTGGCGCCGGACATGTTGTTGGTCGTCATGATGTAGACGATGCCATACCCCTGGTCCTTGCACTTGAGCAGCGTGCCCCCAAACATCACCTCAATATCATCGGCGTGAGCGCCGAGGGCCATGACCTTCTGCTTGAGCATTCGCGGTTCCTTTTCGTCTGCCGTCTGAAGACTGGCGAGGCGGCCTTTGACCCGCGGCCGATCCCGCGCCACAGAATCGCGACGAGCACGGGCCAGCCAGAACGACACATAGCCTATCCCATGCTCCGTGGCGTCGCAACAATGCGGGCCTTGCCCGCCCCACGCCTTTCGCGCCCGCCGCTTGCGCTGGAAGCGACCTGGATCGCACGGGTCAGAGCCTGTGAGATCAGGAAGCAAGCCTCCAAGCGAACAAGCTGGCCAAGCTGCTCTACCTGGACGAAGCGCCCGCCACCCAAAAGACTGTGGACGAAAAAGGGCATGGCCAGGCTCGAAGCGCAGCGCCTTGGGACGGACATGGACCGGTTCCAGCGCCTGGCGCTGGCTGGCGACGCGAGGAAGCTCACTGAGAGGATCGCCGACGTGGAAAAGCTTCTCGACGCTTGTGCGCCGCCGTTCCGGCGTCGGATCGCTCCAGACCACTCCTGAAGAGAGAAACGACGCGACGGCGGAGGCGTGGCGCCTCAGCCCGCCAACGGCGGGATCGCAACGTGTCAGCAGCGTCCGCTGCCGCGCTTGACAGACTTGCTCATGGGTGTCCGTTCTCGATGTCCGACGGCGCGGGGTCGTAGCGGCAGTGGGGGACGGTGGGGTTGCGCCAGCCGGCGGTGCGGTAGATGCAGGGCTCCTGCTTTGTGCGGAAGCGGAGGACGATGGGCATGGTGGTGCCGGCGGTCTGAGGGAGGCCGGTGACGACGATGCGGCCTTCTTGCTGGGTATAGGGGAGGTCGCGGCCCGTGGAGAGCATGGTGACTTGGGTGACGTCGCATTCGAGACCGGTGAGGACGAGGCGGGAACCGGGCCATTTGGTGATGTGGAGGTAGAAGGCGCGGCGCGCGGCGGTCATGGGGCCGAAGCAGTTCCAATCGGCGCGTTCGTTGGCGCGTTCGCGGAGGTTCATGGTGAAGCGTTCGGTGTCGTAGATGGCTTCGCCGTTGACTTTGAGCCATTGGCCGACGGCGTCGAAGACGCGGATGGTTTCTTCGGGGATGGAGCCGTCGCCGCGGGGGCCGACGTTGAGGAGCAGGTTGCCGCCGCCCGCGGAGACTTGCTGAAGCATGAGGGCGACTTGCTTTGGGGTCTTCCAGTCGTGGTCGCCGGCATGATAGCCCCAGCTTCCGTTGAGGGTCATGCAGGCTTCCCACAGGCCTTTTTGGGCGGAGATATGGCCTTCGGGGGTGCCGAAGTCGCCGGGGAGGCCGGTACGGCCGTTGACCAGAATGCCAGGCTGCAGCGAACGGACCATGGCGTTGAGCTTTTCGGCTTGCCAGCCTTTGGCGTCGAAGGGCCACCATCCGTCATACCACATGATGTCTATCTTGCCGTAGTTGGTCATGATTTCGCGGATCTGGCCGTGAACGTAGTCGATCCAGGGCTGGTAGCATTCGTCGGAGCGTTCGAGGGCGTCGAGGGCGTTGGGTTTGTGGGTCCATTCGTTGAGGGTGTGGTAGAGGCCGACGCGGAGGCCGTGTTTGCGGCAGGCGTTGACGAACTCGGCGACGAGGTCGCGGCGGGCGGCGGTTTTGGGTGCGGTGAAGTTGGTGAGTTTGGAGTCGTAGAGGCAGAAACCTTCGTGGTGTTTGGTGGTTAGGACGGCGTATCTCATGCCCCAGTCGCGGGCGCGGCGGATGAGGTCGTCGGCGTCGAACTTGTCGGCGGTAAACTGGTCGGCGAGTTTGGCGTACTCTTCGGGGGGGATTTGTTCGCGGTTCATGACCCATTCGCCACGGCCGAGGAGGGAGTAGAGGCCATAGTGGATGAAGAGTCCGTAGCGGGCCTGGCGGAACCAGAGCTTGTTGTCGTCCATGGGGGGACCTTTGCGCATAGGAAAGGCGGAAAAAGCCGGTTTGACAAGGAGGCATTTTAGCACAGGGGGGCGCGGGGGGCCAAGGGGCGGGGGTGACAGGTCGGATATGTCGGACACGCTAGACGGGGGGGATGGGGTGGATGTTCAAGAGGGCGCTGACGGCCCGTTGAAAAAGACACCGCGTCGGCGGGGACATGTTACGGAAGCCCGCCAACGGCGGAATCGCAACGTGTCCACGGAACAGACGCGACATTCTCAACAGGCTGCTGGGCGAGCCCGGCCGAAGGGGTTGGATACCATTCCCCGCACGAAACGGAGGCTTTGCCTCTGAGGGCCATGCCGGCGCAGACGTTCCCGACGGACATGGGACAGGGGGCAAGGGTGTCAGACCTTCTGGCCGCAGGCGCGACGGAAGTCTTTGACCGCTTGGCTCAATCCTACGTCGAGGGCGTGGCAGATGATGGCGTGGCCGATGGAGACCTCCTTGATGCCGTGGAGCTTCTGGAGGCGGGGCAGGTTCGTGAGATTGAGGTCATGGCCGGCGTTGAGGGTCATGCCCGCGGCCAGAGCGGCGTCATGGGCGGCTTGGAGGCGGCCAAATTCGCGGTCGATGTCCGCGGCCGACTTGGCCCAGGCATAGGGCGCGGTGTAGAGCTCCACGCGGTCGGCGCCTGCGTCGGCGGCGGCTTTCATCTTTGCCGCGTCCGGGTCCATGAACAAGCTTACCCGAATGCCCGCGTCCTTGAGCTTGCGGATGGCAGGCCGGACTAGCGGACCCTCGCGGACCATGTCCCACCCCCGGTGTGATGTCACTTCTCCTGGGTCGGTGGGCACCAAGGTGCATTGGGTGGGCTTCACTTCGAGGACGAGGTCAATGAGGTCGGGCCGGACGTCGCCCTCGATGTTGAACTCGACGGTGAGCATGGCGGCCAGGTCGCGCACGTCGCCGGGTTTGATGTGGCGCTGATCGGCGCGGGGGTGGACGGTGATGCCCTGGCAGCCGGCGGCGATGCAGACGCGGGCAGCTCGAACGACGTTGGGCTCGTCGCCGCCGCGGCTGTTGCGCAAGGTGGCGATTTTGTTGACGTTGACGCTCAGGCTGATCATGAGGAACCCTCCGAAAAAAGGCTGCGTATGAGCCCCACGGCGAACACTATACCCCGGCCGCGAGGCTTCGGGCAAGGGCAAGGCGTTGTCGGACAGGCCGGACGGGTGCGGGCCGTGTTGCATATCCCCACACGATGCGCTTGACAGCATGTAGCGGCAAAGATACAATCCAGGAGTGGTTTGTGAGGAGCGGCGGTAATTCAGTGGTAGAATGCCAGCTTCCCAAGCTGGACGTCGAGGGTTCGAGTCCCTTCCGCCGCTCCAAGTTTTTTGCAGCAGAGCCTTTGCGCTATGCGTCTTGGTTGCGTTAACGAGGGGCGGCACAAGCCAGGGAGAGGGGCTTTGCGCATGTGGGCAAGTCTTGCTATCTGGGACTCTGTGCCAGGCAGGATTGCGTTTGGCGTGGCTGTATGCGCCTTAACCGGGGCCCTTGCCGGGTGCGCTGGCGGGCCAGAGGCGCTGGCCACGGACCCCGACATCGCCAGGCGGCCTGACGAGCGCGTGTCCGCGGGCGTGCCGCTGCCTTTGCCCGAGACCCCCCCACCCAAAGCTGGCGCGACGTACGTCATCCAGAAGGGCGACACGCTCTGGTCCATCGCTCAAAAGGCAGGCATCGCCAACTGGCGCGACCTGTTGGACTTGAACGCGAATCTGAATCCTCAGACGCTTCAGGTGGGCCAGACCATCGTGCTGCCCGAGACGGCGGGCAAGCCCTCAGCCGCGACCACGCCGATCGAGCCTGTGCCTCCCCCTGCCGCTCCGGAGACGCCGCCGGAACCGAAGCCAGCGGCGCCTGCGGTTCAGCCCAGGACGCCCACGCCCGGCCCGGCGCCCGCGGCGCGACGCGGCGTGGCGGAACGCTACTTCGCGTGGCCGGTTCGCGGAGGGGTGGCGTGCCAGTTCGGCGAGCCCCTGCCCTGGTCGCCGATCGTCATTTGCCGCGGTGTGGTGTTGACCGTGCCGGCCGGGTCGCGCGTGCGCGCGGCCAAGAGCGGCGTGGCGTTTGTCATGGAGTCCTTGCCAGGTTCCGGACGGACGGTGTCCATTGACCACGGCGACGGTTCGGTGACGACCTATGGCTACGTGGCCGAGATTCTGGTGGCGCACGGGCAGTTCGTGCGCCAGGGCGATGAGATCGCCGTGGTGGGCGGCGCGGAGTCCTCGGGCGGGGGCCGGCTGCTGTTCCGGATTGACGCGCCTAACGGCCCCGTGGACCCGCTCAGGTACCTGCCTCGATAGCCGCCGGACCGAGGCCGGGCCGGCCTGGAGAGAGCAGCGAACATCATGAGTCAGAACCTGTGGGCGCCGTGGCGCATGGCGTATGTGGCGCGGATCGGCAAGAACGACGGGGGGTGCTTTCTCTGCGCGGCCGCGGACCCGGCGGCGACGGACGGCCACGATCTGGTCGTGGCGCGCGACGAACTATGCGTGTGCGTCATGAACCAGTTTCCCTATAACAATGGCCACCTGCTCGTGGCGCCGCGCCGCCACGAGGCGGACCTGGAAGCCCTTTCGGCGGAGGAGACCGCGGCAATGATGGCCATGATCCAGAAGGGCCTTGGCCTGCTGCGGCGCACCATCAAGGCGCAGGGCTTCAACGTGGGCTGGAACCTGGGCCGAGTGGCGGGCGCGGGCTTGGCCGACCACCTGCACGCGCACATTGTGCCCCGCTGGGCCGGCGACACGAACTTCATGCCCGTGGTGGCGGACGTAAAGGTCATCCCCCAATCGCTCGAAGACCTGCGCGCGCGCCTGGTCAAGGCCTGGTCCGGCGAGGACGCCCAGCCATGATCCGCTCGCGCCAGGAGCTGGAAGACCGCGAAGACGCCTGGCTGGCGCCCTATGCCCAGCGCAGCCGCGATTCGCGGGGACGCCAGCACCCTGAGCCCGAGCACGCCTACCGGCCGGTCTACCAGCGCGACCGCGACCGCGTGGTCCACTCCACCGCGTTCCGCCGTCTTGAATACAAGACGCAGGTCTTCCTGAATCACGAGGGCGATCACTACCGCACGCGGCTGACGCACACGCTGGAGGTGAGCCAGATCGCGCGGACCATCGCGCGCGCGCTGGCGTTGAACGAGGACCTTGTGGAGGTGGTGGCCCTGGCGCATGACCTGGGCCACACGCCCTTTGGCCACACCGGCGAAGAAGCGCTGCGCGAGTTGATGAAGGACCACGGCGGCTTTGAGCACAACGTGCACGGCTTGCGCGTCGTGGACGTCTTGGAACGGCGCTACGCCGAGTTCCCAGGTCTGAACCTGGCCTGGGAGACGCGCGAGTGCATCGCCAAGCACTCCTCGCGCTACGACCATCCGTCGCTGAGCGCCTTTGACGCGGCCGAGAAGCCTTTGCTCGAAGGCCAGGTCGTGGACGCGGCCGATTCCATCGCCTATTCCTGCCACGACCTGGACGACGGCCTCGCCTCGGGCCTGCTGGACGAGCGGGGGCTGGCGTCGGTGGAGCTCTTCCGCCGCGCCCGGGAAGAGGCGGACCGCCGCGCGCCGGCCGCGGGCGAGCGCCAGCGCCGGGCCGGCATTGTCCGCGCGCTCATCAACACGCTGGTGACGGACTTCCTGCAAGCCACGCAGGAGAACCTGGAGCGGTTCGGCGTCAAGTCCGTGGCGGACGTGCGCCGCGCGCCCGCGCCGCTGGCCGGCTTCTCGGAGAGGATGAAACCGCTCAAGAAGGAGTTTGAGGACTTCCTCTTCCGCGCGCTTTACCGTCATTACCGCGTGTGCCGCATGGCCAACAAGGCGCGCCACTTCCTGGAGAGGCTCTTCGAGGCGTATATCAGCGACTCGCGCACGCTGCCCGACGACTATCAGGAACGCGCGCGGCGCGGCAGTCTGCATCAGGTCGTCTGCGACTACATCGCCGGCATGACGGACCGCTACGCTCAGGACGAGTATCTCAAGCTGTTCATGCCGTATGAGCATGTGTAGCGAGGACCGCCGCCAGGCGCAGGGTGGGGCCAGCCCCAACCTGCGGCCGCCGATACGCGTGGGAGGACACAAGCCTCATGCCCCGCCTTGTGTGCCGCACCGGGCCCAATCAGGGCGCCGTTTATGAACTGGCCGGCGACCGCGTCACCGTGGGCCGCGGCGTCGAAGCCACCATTCAAATCCCCTCGGAGATCATCAGCCGGACGCACGCGGCTTTTCTGCGCGACGCCAGCGGCTGGCGCGTGCGCGACGAGGGCAGCCGCAACGGCACCTTTGTCAACGGCCAGCGCGTGGCCGAGACCCGGCTCAAGGCCGGCGACGAAGTCCTCATCGGCGAGTCGTCGTTCGTCTACGTGGTGGAGGACGCGACCGACGCCGAGGCGCCGGTGATGGACGACCTGGCGGGCGAGCTGGCTGTGTCGGAGGCGCTGGACGCGGGCGACCTGGCCAGGCGCGCGCGCGCCCGGCTGGCCAAGGCCGTGGCCAAGGACGACACCCAGGGCCGCCGTCTCCTTTCGCTGCTCGATTTTTCGCGCGCCGCGGGCGCGGCCACGACGTATCCGGAGATCTTCTCCGCGCTGACGACGATGATCGAAAACGACCTCAAGCCCCACCGCGTGGTGCCCATTCTCTTCGACGCGGAAAAGGGCGCGCTGATGCCGTGGATGAAGGCGGCCAGCGGCTTTGCGCGCGCGTTGTCGCGCGTGCCCATCAGCCGCACCATCGTCAACTACGTGCGCGACCGCCGCGTGGCCGTGCTCAGCGAAGAAGCATCCAGAGACGACCGGTTCCGCGGGGCGCGGTCCATCCACGAGCAGCGCATCGCCACGGCCATGTGCGCGCCCATGCTGGCCGGCGGCGAGCTGATCGGCATGATCTACGCCGACCGGCTGGGCGACGCGGCGCGTTTCCAATCCGAGGACCTCGAGGCGCTCAACGCGTTTGCGTCGCAGGCGGCTTCGGCCGTGGCCAGCGTGCGCTCCATGGACCACATGCGCCGCGAGCGCCAGGTGCGCGACAAGGAGCTGCGCGGCAAGTACGACATCGCGGGCTGTTCGCCGGCCATCGAAAAGGTGTTCAGCTTCATCGCCAAGGCCGCGCCCGCGAGTTCCAGCGTGCTGATCCTCGGCGAGAGCGGCACAGGCAAGGAGCTCGTGGCCCGCGCCATCCACGCCAGCTCGCCCAGACGCTATCAGGCCTTCGAAGCGGTGAACTGCGCGGCGCTGGCGCCCAGCCTGCTGGAGAGCGAGCTCTTTGGCCACGTGAAAGGCGCCTTTACCGGCGCGGACGCGGACCGCGCCGGCCGCTTTGAGCTGGCGGACGGCGGCGTGCTGTTCCTGGACGAGATCGGCGAATTGCCGGAAAGCAGCCAGTCGAAGCTGCTGCGCGCCTTGGAGCAGGGCGAGGTGCGGCGGCTGGGCGGGGTGAAGGACGTGAAGGTGGACGTGCGGCTGATCGCGGCCACGAACAAGAAGCTCGAGGACGAGATGCGCGCGGGCCGTTTTCGCGAGGACCTCTACTTCCGCCTCAACGTGCTGGCCGTGGAGCTGCCGCCTCTGCGCGAGCGGCGCGAGGACATCCCCCTGCTGGCCGAACGGTTCCTGCGCGAGTTCGTGGCGAGCTGCGGCCGGCCGGCGTTGCGCTTCTCGGAGGCGACGCTCAAGGCCCTGGAGCAGCACGACTGGCCGGGCAACGTGCGCGAACTGCGCAACGTGGTGGAGCGCATGGTGGTGATGGCCGAGGGCCCCACGCTCGAACCGGCGGATATCCCCTACGCCAGCCGCGCCGGCGCCCGGCCGGCCCCGTCCTCGGGCGAAGCGTGGCAGCCGCGCTCGCTGCGGGAGATGGAGCGCGACCACATCGCCCGCGTGCTGGAGCACACCGGCGGCAACAAGAAGGAGACGGCCCGGATCCTGGAGATCGACCGCAGCACCCTCTACGCCAAGCTCAAGCTCTACGGCTTGGGCGAATGACACACCGCGTGTGGGAATGAGCGCCGCGCCATGATCGAGCGCGTGGGAAAATACGAGGTGGCCGCCGTGCTGGGCGAGGGCGGCATGGGCGTGGTGTATCGCGCGCGCGACCCGGTGCTGGCGCGCGACGTGGCGCTCAAGGTGCTGGACGCCGGGCTGGCCCGCGACCCGATTCTGGTGCGCCGCTTCGAAGAAGAAGCCCGGGCCATCGCCCGCGTTCAACACCCCAACGTGATGCGCATCTTCGCCGTGGGCGAGGACCAGGGACGGCGCTACTACGCCATGGAGCTCATCCGCGGCGTGACGCTGGCCTCGCGGCTGGATGAGCGCGGGCCCATGCCGCTGGCCGAGGCGGCGGCCGTGTTCCGCCAGATCTTGCGGGCCGTGCGGCAGATTCACCAGGCCGGCATCGTGCATCGCGACGTGAAGACGGCCAACGTGATGATCGAGGAGGGCACGGGCCGGGCGGTGCTGATGGACTTCGGCCTGGCCAAGGGCGACTACCGCGACAGCTTCACCACCGTGGGCGCCATTCTGGGCACGCCCGAGTACATGGCGCCCGAGCAGGCCATGGGCGGCGCCGTGGACGCGCGCAGCGACATCTACTCCCTCGGCGCGGTGTTGTTCGAGATGCTCACGGGCGGCCCGCCTTTCCAGGCGCCGGACACCATCGCCGTGCTGAAGAAGCAGGTGGAGGAGGCGCCGCCGCGGGTGAGGTCGCGGCGGCCCGACGCGCCCCAGGGCCTGGAGGCGGTGTTGTCGCGCATGCTGGCCAAGGACCCGGCTCAGCGGCCCGCCAGCGTGGAGGCCTTGGAGGAGGAGCTGGCCACGGCGTGGCCCGGCGCGGGCATCTCGCGGCCCGGCCTGAGCGCCGCGCCCGCGCGCGCGCCGCGGCCCAGCCCTGACGACGTGACCAAGGTGGCGCCCGCGCCGCCGCCGGTCGTCACGCCCGGCCCCAAGGTCTTGGCGGCGGCGTCGGGCCGGGCGACATGGACGGCGCTTCCCCCCCCGCCGCGGCATGGCCGCGACCCGGTGGCGTTGGGGCTGTTGATCTTCGGCGCCGTGGCTGGGTTGCTGGGTCTGGCGCTGCTGGCCGCCTGGTGGCTGGACAGCCGCCGCGGCGCGGACCCTTCCTCGGCCGTGTCGCCCTCCCCCCAGCTCCAGACGCCCGAGCCGCCGGCGGGCGGGGTGGACGTGGACATCGAGATGAGCGACGGGACCCGCCGAACCGCGCGGTGGCTGCATACCGAGCGCCGCGTGGAAGCGGGGCGGCCGGTTCTATACGGGATATTTCTCTCGGGGCATGATAGGATAGCGTTGCGCTTGGAGGAGCCGTCCGAGGTGACGGCCATTACGCCCAAGCGCGGGGGGACGGCGCCGCGGACCGCGGAGCCTCGCGCCGAGCCGCCGTCCAAGGGAGGAGACAACCCATGACGGAGCTGTTGATCCGCGCGCTCTTCTTGCTGGTCAGCGGCGCCCTGGGGTACCGCATCGCCGGCCAGATGACTTACGGGCTGGGCCCGGGCGAGAACCCCGTTTTCGAGGGGATCCTCGTGGGCCTATTGCTGGCTTCGGTCATCATGGGCCTGGAAATCCTGTTGCGCCGCCGGCCCATCCAGTCCATCTCCGCCATCATCTTCGGGATTGTGGCGGGCGTCATCCTGGCCTGGCTCCTGGGCAACGTCAGCAGCCTGGTGGTGGATGAGAGCTTGGCCACCAAGTGGCGCTTCAGCAACAAGGAAGAGCTGGTCGGCGCCATCAACCTGTGCCTGCTGGCCGTGTGCTGCTTCATCTGCGTGTCGCTGGTCTACGGCACGCGCGACCGGTTCCGCACCATCATCCCCTACGTCGAGTTCCGCAAGGAGGAGAAGGGCGCCAAGCCCATTCTGCTCGACACGAGCGCCATCATTGACGGGCGCCTGGGCGAGCTGTGCAACACGCACATTTTTGACACCGTGCTGCTGGTGCCGAAGTTCGTCTTGCAGGAGCTGCAGCACGTGGCCGACTCGCCGGACAAGCTGCGCCGCAACCGCGGCCGCCGCGGCATGGAGATTCTGGCCAGCATTCAGCGCGACGACAAGGTGGAAGTGCAGGTTCACGACGGCCGCCGGGCGCTCGGCGGCAACGTGGACAGCAAGCTGTTGAGCCTGGCCGGGCAACTCCAGTGCCGCATTCTGACCTGCGACTACAATCTGGCCAAGATCGCGGAATTGCAGGGCATCGAGGTCATCAACATCAACGACCTGGCGAGCGCGCTGCGGCCCATCGCGCTGCAGGGCGAGGAGATGTCCGTCAAGATCGTGCGCGCGGGCGACGAGGCCGGCCAGGGCGTGGGCTATCTGCCGGACGGGTCCATGGTGGTGGTGGAAAACGCGCGCGACATGGTCAACCAGACCGTGAACTTCGTTGTCACCAACACCCTCCAGACCAGCGGCGGCCGCATGATCTTCGGCCGCATCCGCGACGTGGAAAACCCGGCGGAGAACAAGAAAGGGTAGGCGCGGGGGCTCAACGGGCGGCGAACAGCCTTCTCATCAGCTCCCTGGGGGTGACGATCTCCACGCCCCCGTGCCCACTGACGCGCAGGAGCGCCTTATCACCGGTGCAAATCAAGGCGTCCCGCGACGCAATCGCGCATGCGATGAACTTGTCATCGTCCGGGTCGTCGCAGACTTGGCGCGGCAGAACGGGAGCCGCCACCACAGTGGCCAGCATTGCGACAAGGTCTACCCACGGGGCAAGAGCCACGCCGGGCCGCGCCTGCTCCAATGCCTCTCCAGCCGTGCGGTACTCTGTCAGGATGTCCGGCGACACCACAAGCTCTATGGTTCCGTTCTTCCACGCCCGAAGGACTTGGGCAGGGGGACCGGAGAAGAACACCCCGGACAAGAAGACATTTGTGTCAACGACAACCTTCATCTTCGCCCCCGCGCCCTGCGTACGGCCGTCGCGACGTCCGTCCGCCTCAGCCCCGCCGCCCTGGCTTGACGCCGCGCTTCCCGAATCAGAGCGTCAAACTGGCTCATGTCAGGTCGGCGCAGCGTTTTGAGGATGACCTTGTCCTTATCGCCGACGACAACGAACTGATCGCCCTGTTCCAACCCCAGTTCCCTCCGGATATCCTCCGGTATCACGACCTGCCCCTTGGATGACATTCTTGTTGTTCCGAAGGCTCCCATCACCCGCTCCTTTCACGGTCAATCTTACTAGTAGTACGATATGCCCCAGGAGGGAGAGGAGTCAAGGCTGAAGGCAGCGCCCAGCCTGCTCCGCCTTCTTCCCCATCTCCGCCATCAGCAGGTCCGCCACCAGCCGCTGCCCCTTGTCGTTGGGGTGCATGCCGTCGAGAAGGAGGTCGTCGGGCGTCTGGCCTTTGACGGCGCCGCAAGTCTCGTAGGCGGCGTAAACGTCCACAAGCGGGACCTTGCGCTCGGCGGCGATCCGTCGGACCTCCTGGGCATAGTCTCGCAGCGTGGCGTTGAAGCCGTCGGGGTTCTCGG
>CAYYEE010000089.1:0-12223 GCA_964470775.1 uncultured Planctomycetota bacterium
CGGGGGGAACCCACTTGGGGGTAAAGGGCGGCGCCTCCGCAGCGGGGATCTTCGGGACGACCGACTGCACCCGCCCTTTGCTGATCTCCTTCATGCCGAACCAACCGGCGAAGAACAGCACAAGACACAACGCCGCGGCCACGCCGGCCTGCGCCACCAATCGCTTCTTGAGCCCCGCCACCGACTGGCTCGATTTCGACTGTCACAGCGGCATCTGCTCGCTGGCGGCGCGCACGTCTTCGGCCTCTACGACCCACTTGCGCTTCTGCGCCACGCTGGTCAGCGCGCGGTCGAACAGCATGTTCAGCAACCGCGGGTAGCCGCTCGTCAGCCGGTGGACCAAGGCGCTTGCTTCGCGCGTGATCTTCAGTTCCTTCTCCATGCCGGCCCGCTCCATGCGGAACCGGAAATACAGCTCGATGTCCTCGGCGGTCAGCGGGTCCAGGTGGAACCACCGCGCGATCCGCTGGTGCAGTTGCGTCACCCTCGGGCTCGACAGCAGGTCCATCAACTCCTCCTGCCCCACCAGGATCACTTGCAGCAGCTTCTCCTTGTTGGTCTCCAGGTTGCCGATGACGCGGAGCTGCTCCAGCGCCGGAATGGGCAGGTTGTGCGCCTCGTCCATGATCACCGCGCACCGCTTGCCCCCGCGGCGCGTCTCGGCCAGGAAGCCCCCCACCGTCTCCAGCAGTTTCTGCGTGTTGGACCGTTCCGCCGGGGTGTCCTGAAGAGGGATGCCCAGGTCCGAGGCAATGGCGCGCAGCAAGTCGGCTTCGTCCAGAAATGGATTGACGATCAGCGCGGTCTCGACGTTGGGGTGCAGACGCTCCAGCAGCGCCCTGCACAGCGTGGTCTTTCCCGTGCCGATGTCGCCATACAGCACGGCGTAACCCTCGCCCCTCGACACAAAGCCGGCCAGCCCCTCCAAGGCGCGCTGGTGCGACTCGGTCAGGAAAAGGAACGCCGGGTCCGGCGTCAACGCGAACGGCGCCTCGCGAAGTCCAAAGTAGTCTAGATACTCGGGCGTCTGGGCGTTCATTTCATTTGGTCCGCACAATTCTCGGTGTCAAGAAAATGACAAGCTCGATCTTGCGCGACTCGCTGGTTCGCGTGGAAAACAGCGCCGGGCCGACCACGGGGATGGTGCTGACCAGAGGCGCGCCCGTGGTCGAATCAATCTTGCGTTCCGTGATCAGGCCGCCGATCACCATGGTCTCGCCGTCTCTGAGCCGGGCGACAGTGCTGATCTCTCGAATGCTCAGCTCCGGCACCGTGGTGCCGTCCGGCGCCTTCTTCTCGCCCACCTTCTCCGTTACGCGAGGGTGCACGTCCATGGTGATGATCCCCTCGCGGTTGATGTGCGGCACCACGCTGAGGGAAACGCCGATGGTCACCGACCGCGGATAGGTGGACGTCCGGATGATCTTGCCGGTCTGCTCGTCCCGCTCGTCCACCGTCTCGAAATAGACCTCCTGCTCGCCCAGCATAATCAGCGCGGACTGGTTGTTCATGGCCAGGACGCGCGGGCTGGTCTTGATGACGGTTTTGTCGTTCTGCGAGATCGCCTTGATGATCGAGGTGATATCCTTGGTCGTCAGCGTCGCGGTCAGCACCCGGTCCGAGGTGCGGTCGGTCAGCGTGGCGCTGAAATCGCCAAACACCGCGGTCCAGTCAATTCCATACTCGCGCGACTTGGAGAGGTTGACTTCCAGCACCTTGGCCTCGATCGCCACCTGGCGGTGCATCTGCTCCATCACTTTGGAGAGGTACTCGTTGATGCGGCGCAGGTTCTCGCGGTAGTCCACCACGGTCACCAACCCCGCCTCGCGGTTGATGGACATCTTGCCCTTGTCCGACATCAGCAGCTTCAGGTCGTTCTCCAGACTGCCGAAGATGTCGGAGGTTTCGTTGCTGGACACGGAGTCCGTGCCGCCGGCGCTGCCGATGGTGGACGTGCCCGCGGTCGTGTTCGTGTTCGTGTTGCTGGTGGTGTTGTCCACGCCGATGTTGGTGTTGGTGATGCTGCGCGAGCCGGTGCGCTGGGTGATGACGTAGTCGAGCTGAAACATCTCAGGCGAGGCCCCCGGCGCCTCCACCCAGATGATGTCGCCGTCCTTGCGGTAGGTCAGGTTGCCCGGCGTCAGCACGGCGGTCAGCGCCTGCTCCAGGCTGACGTCCTTCAGGTCCACGGTCACCTGGCCCTTCACATCCGGCGAGATGACGAAGTTGTAAGGGCTCTTGCGGCCGAAGCCCAACAGGATGTCCTTCACTTCCGCGTCGCGCACATAAAGGCTGTAGCGCGCGTTCTCGTCCAGCGTCTTTTCGGACGTGATCATCGTGGGCGCCACCCACGCGTCGGCAAGAGGCCCGGCGCCGCTCTTGTCGATGTCCTCGGCCCGGGTCACGGGGTTCTTGTCCGCCTCGGCCGCCGCCGACGCGCCATCGGACGCGTTCCGCGCCGACGGCTCATGGCACGCCGCCAGCGTCCCCGCCAGCGCCGCCAGCGCGCAAATCACGAGCCAAGTTCTGCTCATGCGCCTCACCCTCACTGTCCGTACCACACTCTATCCTCGGTGATCGCCAAGATCTTGTACGGCCCGACCCGGTCGCCCCTGCCTACCCACTTGTTGTTGATGAGCGCGATAAAGGCGCCGTCGCGCTTCATGAACGCCGTGGGTTTGAGCGGAGCCGCGCTCGCGCCCGCCTCGCCAGGCGCCGCCGCCACGGGGAAGGGGTCCCTCGATGTCGTTGGCCCCTTGGCCGGCAGCTCCTTGCGGAACTGATCCACAAGGTAGATACGTTCCGTCCGCGCCAGGTCCGCGGAAGGAGTCAACGCCGGCGGCTCAGCCGACAGGGACGCCTCCGCGTCCTTGGCCTGGCTGACCACGGGCAACTCGAAGTTGACTTCGAGAACTCCGCCTCCCTGCTGAGGTCCTTTGTCCAAGCTGTCCACGAACACGGCCCGCGCCGCCATCTTCTGGAACAGCACGGGCTCCACGCCCCAAGACAAGGCGTTGAAGAACTCAGGCCAGGCGGTATATGGGCCGCTGAGCGTCAGGTTGAGGCTGAAGGGCTCCACGTCCAAACCGCCGAGCCGCCGCGTCACCGGCTTGGCCGGCGCGGTCTCCGCCGCGCGGCCCAATCGCTTGAACGCCGAGGGCATCTCGTCCTCGGACGGCCGCCCCCCCAACTCAGGGGTGGGCGCTTTGGCTGGGCCGGGCTGCGCCGAAGACCCGCGCCTCGTGGCGACAGTATCTTCCAGGTCCTCGCCGAGCAGACGCCCGCCCGCGGGCGCCGCAGACCCTCGCGCCGCAGGCGCGGGCGCGGCCGGCGCCGCCACCTCGCCCCCCAGCGTTCGCGCGCCGCAACGGAGCGCCAGCGCCGAAACCTTGCCAAAGGCCGAGTTCGCGTCTCCCCGGCTGTACAGCTTCTTGGCCAACAGACGGTCCAGGTGGACCCACAAGGCCTTCTCGACCTCGGGCAGCGGCGGTTGCAGCTTCAAGGCCGCGCGGGAGCGGACACAGGCCTGCTCCAAGGTGTTCACTTCCTGGCGCTGCCGCACGATCTCCTGCTGCGCGGGCGCGGCCACCAGGCCGTAGAACAGGACCAGAACCAGCACGCCCGCCACCAGCAGCTTCATGATTAGGCCGCGGGTATCGCTCATGGCGCGGCCTCCGTGGCCCACGGCGCCGCCGCCGTGGCCTTGATTCTGAAAACGATGAACCGCTCCTTGTCCGGACTTGCCGGCGGGGCCGGCGCCGCAGGCGCGGCTGGCGCGGCCGGCTTGGGCGCGGCTGGTTGTTGCACGTCCGGCGCGGCCACCGCGGGTTTCGCCAAAGGACTGTCACTGGGCAGAGCGCCGGACTCAATGGTGGGGCTCGGCAGCTGCATCAACACCGAATCGAAGCGGCCGCTCTTGCGCAGTCGCAGAACGTATTCATCGGCCACACGGGAAGCCACTGTGTGGCCGACCCGCTCGGGCATGGCCACGACGACGGTGGACACGCAGGCCGAGGGTTCCGACTCCACCAGGATTTCACGGATTTTGGCCTCATCGGGCCGAACGTTGTTCAGGTCGGCCAGGACGCCGGCCACGAACAGCCCCTGTTGCTTCATGCGCATCAGCGTGCGCGCCAGCTCGCGATAGGCGCCGCGGCGCGCATAGTCCGCCCGGCGCGCGTTCAGCTCGGCCTGCAGGCGCGTTCTCTCCACCTCCTTTTCGCGCTTGAGCTGCCGCAGCGCGTGGGAAGTCATGGCCAGATAGCCCCACACCGCGGCCAACACCGCCAGGAACAGCACAAACACGCCCACCGCCACGTTCGCGGGGCTCAGCGCCCGGGCCACCGGGGAGGGGATGTCGAGCAGGCGCGCTTCAGGGGACAGGCTGGGCGGAGCGGCCGCCGCGGCTTGCGCGGCCACCTGAGCCCAGTTCTCGGCCACGCCGTCCAGCTTGGGGTCGGCCGCGTCCAGCCGCCAGCCGGGCCCCGGCGCGGCGGGCCGCACGGGCACGCCGCACAACTCCTCCACGCGGGCCGCCACGGCGCGCACGTCCACCCCGCTGGCGCTCACCACCACGTGGTCCACGGCCGATTCGCTCTTGAAACCTCGCTGGCCGAACGCGAGGGTTCGCGCGAATTCCTCGGCCACGGCGGCGACCGAGTCGGGCGTGGGCAGCGCGCCCCGCCCCACCGGCGCCCGCATCCGCTCATATCGGTCCTCGCGCGCCTCGGCCATGACCAGGTCGCGGCGCAGACCGCGGTAGAACACGGGCATGTCCGCCTCGGCGATCAGCGCCGAGATGTGGCGCCGGTCCATGTGCAGGTAGGCTGGGCGGACATGACCGGGCGTGGCGCTGCCCTGGCGCGCCATGAGCAGCAGCGCGTCCAGAAGACTGATGAACACGACGTCGTCCAGCCGGCGCCGGACCAGGGCTTCGCGCGCTTTGGCCAGCCAACCCGGCCGCAGCACGCTCACGGCGCCGACTTGGCCGCTGGCGTAGGTGTGCACGCCCACGCGGATCTCGTGCTCGCCGCCGTCCACGCCGTACTCGTCTTCCACCCACCGGACGCACGAAGCGGCGAACTCCCGCCGCGGCCCGCGCGCGCGGGACACGCGCAGGAAGTTCTCGCACGTTTCCGGAGGCAGAATCAGGCGCAACTGGCCCGTGACGCCGCCGGAACGCAGCGCAGCCAGCGCTTCGGCCAGGGCCTCTGGCTCAACGCTGGCCACGGGGACGCTGTCGGCGCGCAGGATGCTGGCCGTTGCGCGGCCCGAGGCGGTCAGGCTCATGGCCCCGCCTTGCTCCAGCGCAATGCCTGTTCTCGTGTGCCCGATGATCACTGTTTGGCGTTTCCCATCCTATGGCGCGCCAGGCGCGGCGCCTCAGGCTCAGAAGTCAATCATGAACACGCCGCTGCGGCTGGTCAGGACGATGAGCGTTTCCCGCGCCAGCCGCAGGTTGTCGCCATCCTTGTGGAAAACCTGCACGGCGTGCGGGCCGTAGTGGATGTTCTTGAACAGGAACGGCTGCTTGTCCGCTTGCAGGAACTTCTCCACGCCGTTGTCGGTGTAGTAGAGACGCACGGCGTAATCGCCGCTGGGGATGAGCTCGATCCGGACGTCGCCGAAATAGGGTGTGGGGTTGGGGGGGTAGATGATGTCGTCCTGGGTGTCAAACTGTCCGTCCGGGCCAGCGCTTTGAATCTGGCCCAGGCCCTTGCGTCCATAGGCGTACTCGTTGCCCCACGCGTCGGTCGTCACGTCATACTTGCTCTTCGTGGGGCAATAGGGGCCGTTCCAGCCCATGCCCACGCTCCCGGCGCCGCGCGTGTTGTGCAGTGGCAGCGCGCCGGGCTCGACAAGGTCCGCCAGGGAGCTGGGCAGCCGCCCCATGTCGCCCACATAGCCGAAGGCGCCCTCCTTGGGGCTGCCCATGATGCATTGATGCAGATACTCCATTTCGTCATAAGTGTTGTTGCTTTTCTGCGTGGCCGACAATTTGAGCACGGACGGAGCGAGCGCCACCGCGGCGATGGCGATGACCAGCAGGAGCACGATCACCTCGACCAGCGTGAAGCCTGAAGCGGGCTCTCTTGAAGACTTCATGGCTGCGCCTCCCGTCGTCTCATTGCGGCTGCCGCTGCTGGATCAGGTTGGCGATTTCAAAGAGCGGCAGGTAGAACGCCAACGCCAGCATGAGCAGCACAAACGCCAGCACCACGACCATGGCCGGCCGCAAGAACGTCGTGAACCTCTGAATACTGTAGTTCAGCTCGGACTCGTAGTAGCGCACAATATACTTTATGGCGCTGCCAATGTCTCCCGACTCCTCGCCCACGCGCAGTTGCTCGGCCACGAGCGAGGGGAACTCTCCCGACTCCTGGAAAGCCTGTGAGAGGGTGGCGCCCTCCTCCAGCCGCCGCGAGATGAACGCCGTGGCCGCCAGCATCACCTCGTTGGTGAGGACGCCGCTGGCCTCAGCCAGAGCGCGCTTCACGTCCACGCCATTTTCATAAAGCATCAGAAAAAAGCGGCAAAACTGCAAGCTCTGCATCCGCCGCACAATGTCGCCCCAGTAGGGCGTTTTGAGCGTCAGCCGGTGCATCTGGTAGCGCAGCCCGGCCCAGCGCGTCCGCAAAGCGAACAGCACGATCACCGCCACCCCCAGAATCGCGAACAGCGGCCAGAAGTCCTTCATGAACTTGCTGTAGGCGAAGACGATCTTGGTGGGCAGTGGCAAGGTGATGCGCAGACCCAGCCGCTCGTAGAGGTTGGTGAACGTGGGGATGGCGAAGAACGCCAGCACGAAGTTCAGGACCATGATGGCGGCCAAGACCAGCAGCGGATAGCTGATCAGCGCCCACATCTGCTTCACGATGTCGTCGAACCACTCCAGGAACGCGCCCATCATGGTGAGGGAACCGGACAAGTTGCCGCTTTCCTCGCCGGCGCGCACGGCCGAAATGTAGGGCCGGTTGAAGATGTCCGGGTGCTTGTCCATGGCCTGGCTCAGCCGCAAGCCGCTGCCCACGTCCTGTTTGATCGACACCAGGGCGTTCTTGATGCGGAACTTCTTCACTTCCTCGCGGGTGATGTCCAGCACGCGGTTGAGCGCCAGATTGCTGGCCAGCAGCGGCACGATCTTGTAGGTGAAGCTGATGAGGTCGCGCCGCGAGATCGTCTCGATGTGAACGTTGGTGGGCGGCCACTTGCTGCGCGTCACGGAGAGCACGGAGTACCCGTCGCGGCGGAGCTGGTCCGCCACTTCTTTCGGGTCCAGGGCGGCCGTGCTGCCCTTGACCACCGTCCCTTCGGCGTCCGTCGCCGTCCAAACGAACCGTGGCATGCCTGTCCTTACGTCCGGGCCTCAAGAGAGGGGCGCGCGGACGATGCGCCGGTCAGCGCGACCGAGCCACCCGCAGGACTTCCTCGATGGTCGTCACCCCTGCCCGGGCTTTGTCCACGCCGTCCTCAATCATCGTCTCCATGCCGTGTTCTCTCGCCAAGCGGTGAATCTCGGGCAGGTCTGCCCTGTCTTTCACCTTGGCGCGCATGTCGTCGTCCATGACCAGCAGTTCAAAGATGCCTGTGCGGCCCAGATAGCCCGTGCCGTCGCAACGGTCGCACCCCGCCCCGCGCCACAGTTCTTCGTTCGTCAGGCCCGCCGGCAGGTACTCCAGGTCGTGCGCGCTCACAACCAGCTTGGCCGGCTCTTTGCAGTCGGGGCAGATGGTGCGCACCAGCGCTTGCGACAACACGCCCAACAGCGAAGACGTCAGCAGATAGGGCTCCACGCCCATGTCGAGCAAGCGGGGGATGGCGCCCGCGGCGCGGTCCGTGTGCAGCGTGCTCAGAACCAACATGCCGGTCAGCGACGCGCGCAACGCCATCTGCGCGGTCTCCGGGTCGCGGATTTCGCCGACCATGATGACGTCCGGGTCCATGCGCAGGATGCTCTTCAGGCCACGCGCGAAATCGTAGCCTTGTTCGGGCGCCACCTGCGACTGGGCGACGTTGTCGATGCGGCTTTCGACCGGGTCTTCCAGGGTCACGATGCGGCGCCGCCGATCCGCAAGCCGAGCCAGCGCGGAATAGAGCGTTGTCGTCTTGCCGACGCCCACCGGTCCTGTGACCAGGATCATGCCCTTGGGCGAATCCAGCATGGACAGGAACCGGCGCAACTTGGACGCGCCAAAGCCAAGCCCGGAAAGGTCCTTGCGGTACATGGCCCGGTGCTGCAAGCGCAACGCGATGTCCTCGCCCTGAATGGTGGGGAACACGCTGGCGCGCAACTGCACCTTGTCGCCGTCCACCTCCTGCTCAAAATTGCCCTCTTGGGGCAGACGATGCAGCGTGATGTCCATGCCCGACGTAAGCTTGACGCGGCTGAGCAGCGATGCGTGGATATCGCGGGGAATGACGCACATTTCGCGCAGCGCGCCGTCAATGCGGAAACACAGCCGCACCGCGTCAGGATGGCACGTGATGTGGATGTCCGTGGCGCGCTTGCGCGCGGCCTGGGCCACAATCGCATCCAGCAACTTCTCCACGGGCGGACTGCCCAGGTCGGCTTCGTATTCCGTGAAGAAGAGCCCGCGACCGCGCGGCCCCGCCTTCTCACGAGAACGAAGGTCGCGCTGGCTCTGGCGGATGTAGTGGTCAACGTCGGCCTGCTCCGCGCTGCCGTAGTGCTTCTCGATGTAACGCCGCACCTGCTCCAGCGTGGCGCACACAACGCGCGCGTTCATGCCCGACACGCGCGAGACACGGTCAATGGACGGGAAGTCGAGCGGATCGCTCATGGCCACGACAAGGTCGGCTCCGTCCATGCGCACAGGCAGAGCGTTGGTCCGTTGCGCAATCTTGGCCGGCAGACGCGCCAGCGCCTCGGGTTGCAGTTCCGTGACCGCGAGGTCTACATAGTCGCACCCCGCGGCGCTGGCCAGCGCTTTGGCCAGCTGGCTCTCGTTCTCAATCGCCGGCGTGTCCTTGCCCGCGCCGGGCAAGATGCCCTTGAGTTCATCAGGCCCCAAGCGGCCCTTGTCGCGCAAACGCTGGTATAGCTCGTTTGCCATGGTCAGCCAGCCGCCTGTTCATTGTGGAAGAAGACGCTGGTCACGAGCCGCGCCCATCGAACGATGGGCCTGCGACCGAACCGCTTCGACCGACTGACGCAAAAGAAACCGCCGCAAGACAGCAACGTGCCCCTCTGATTCAACTCGCCGCGCGAAGCGACACTGCCGCCCCAACGGCTCAACCTCTCGGCGTTTGTCCCTGGGGCCTGAAGGCCATGCAACCAGTTGAGCGTCCGCCGCTCGCTTAGTCCCTTTATCGTGCTCTCGATACGCTTCCCCCTAAACTAGCTCTCCCCGGCGTCGCGAACCCTCCAAATTTTGTTGATATCATCTTACCACATAAATAAGAAGCCTGCAAGTGCAAATCTGTCGGAGGCTTCTGTCTGCTCTGCGGCGTCTGCGCAGGTGGTTGAGTTGACTCCGGTCATATTGGGGCGCATAAAGCGCAAACACACAAGGCACACCCTCGTCGCGTTACCCATTATAACTACAGCTTGAGGCCAGACGCTGTTGTCGCCACAAGTATTGTAGTTGCGCCCTCCAACCAAGAGGCCCGAAAAGGCATGGCTCTGTTCGCTGGCCATTGTGATCTAGCCGCTTTCGTGCCATATGCCTTCTCCAATTTGCCACAGACAGGCCGTTGCGGAGGCGAACACGTGCGGACCCATTCTCACAACCCTCGATTCCTGTCTTTGGAACACTTTTTGCTTTCAGGCACTGTGCCCTTGCTTGCCGGTTCAGGTTCCCGAGGTCATCTCAAAGCCCCGGGAACCTGGGCACACAAAACACACCAATCAACAGTCCTTCGGCCACGGAACCTTGCCATGTGCGCCCCCAAGAGACCATCCCGCTTTTCAGCCAGACATGGCGTGACCCTCATCGAGGTCGCGGCCATTCTGTCTGTGCTGGCCACACTCGCGGCGGTGATCTCGCCCACGGTAGGCAGCGTGTTCCAACGCGCCAAGGTCGCGCGCGCCAACATGGAAGTCAACGCCATTGCCATGGCCCTGGTCGAGTACGCTCGCGACGTCAAAATCCTTCCCGGCGCCGAACGGCCGGATTTTGGCGCTCCGCTAGTCTTGGTCAGCGATGGCGACACGCCGCCTCCCCCTTCAGGCAATACCCTGCATTGGTCTCAGTGCCCCAGGGCCACGCTCGCCTCGTACCTGGTGACCCGGCCGGAAGGATTCGCTGGCAAGTGGAAAGGCCCTTACCTGCCCCTCACACTCCGAACAGACCCGTGGGGACACGCCTATTTCATCAATGTCGGGCTCATGAGCGAGCGCTACGGCTCCGCGGAGCAAAAACGAGCTGTCTTCGTGATCAGCGCCGGTCCCAACGGCGTTTTCGACACCCCTCTCGACCAGCTCACGATCCACGCCCAAGTCCTTGGCGATGACATCGCGGCGCGCATTCAGTAGCCCGGCGCCTGTTACCAAAATTCGCGGGAGCGATAACTTCAACGTGGGGCATTATATTACGCCATCGGCGGAAAACAAGGCATTTCCCCTATTCGTGGCTAGTCATATCCCCCAAGCCCCAATACACAATCCTTCAGAGGGTTGCACGCGCCTTTGCAGTAGCAAGCCCCGAGGGCTCCATTATTTGAGGAATCATCCATTTTCCTATTGACAAGGAGGGCGATACCAACTACAATCAATGTAGCAAGTCATTCCCCGCCGTGCCGGAAAGGAGTACGAGCAGAGTCTGCGTACGGACGTATTCCTTGAGTCTGTGCCCATCCACCCAATTCGGCACAGACGATCCCTCTTAAGCCACCCCAAGCATTCCCAGCTTACGTTGCCGCAAGGAGGCAAGCATGCACAAATTGCTGATCAGGAGAAGCCGTGGTTGGTCGTTGATCGAGTTGACGATCATCCTGATCGTTCTCTCGATTTTGTGCGCCATCTTGGCGCCGGTTATCGGGCGGTTCGTCCGCAACGCCCGCATCATTCGTTGTCGTGAAGACGTGCAGGCCATTGGAAACTGCATGTGGATGTTCATGGAAGATACGGCCCTGCCCTGCTTCCTCAGGGACGGCAGCCCCAACCCCGCCGGCGGCGCCGGCGGCAGCCGCCCGGTTCTGGCCGCTTCGAACCGCGTTGAGATGCTGGTCGGCGATGGGCTCATCCCGGTCATCAACCCCATCTTGGCCACAGGCGGGCAATGGGGTATTCCTCTGAACCTCTCTTCCGTCGACTACTTCGAGAACCACATCACCCGCAACATGCCCGGTGGGAACGTGGCTAACGCCTATCTCACCCCGCTGGATCTCGACAAGGGCGTTGGCGGCCCGCTTGGCAGCGACTGGATGTTCGCCCGCCGTTCCAGCGGTGGCTTCAACTCCGAGTTCGCCTGGCGCGGTCCGTACATGACCGGCCCCATTGATCCTGACCCCTGGGGCAACCGCTACGCCTCCAACGTCGTCTACCTGGATCCCATTGTCGGCGGCGATCCGAACGTTGTGCACGTCCAGGGTTACAGCGGGTGGACCTACGACTGCGTGGTTCTCTCCGCCGGTCCAGACGGCGAAGTGGACACCGAGTACAGCGTCGACGGCCTGACGCCTGGCGACGACGACCTCATCTACACCTTGTCCGCCAACTCTCGTCCGTAATACGCAACGTCTTTGCCCAAAGGCTGCCCGCTTCCGCGGGCAGCCTTTTCTTGTTTAACACGCCTTCATCGCTCCCTGCTCTGGGCTCGCGCAAGCACTCTTCGGCCTGCACATTTCGTTGCGCAGGCCAGCCTTTTGACCTGAACGCAACAAGCGACTCCAAATTTCCGAGCTTTTTGCGAATTTGCGCTTGACAAATCACCTGCTTCCCCTCTAAAATGAAGTTTAATCAGGGAGACACTATTGAAGCCTGAGTAGTGACCTGATCGAGCGTCCTTGGCGCGCCCGCCGCTATGGAATCGCTCAAGCAGCACAAAAGCATTCCCGGCTTTTGCGTGGGCAGTAGAAAGACGCAGAGATGTTCCACCTACCCATGCGCAAAAACCGTGGTTGGTCGTTGATTGAGCTGACGATCATCCTCATCGTCCTCTCTATTCTGTGCGCCATCCTCGCGCCGGTCATCGGGCGCTTCGTGCGCAACGCACGCATCATTCGTTGTCGTGAAGACGTGCAGGCCATTGGCAACTGCATG
>CAYYEE010000090.1:0-12217 GCA_964470775.1 uncultured Planctomycetota bacterium
GGCGGTGCTGGGCGCCAAGGTGAAGGTGGAGACGCTGGACGGCCGCATCAGCCTGGCGGTTCCGCCGGGTTCGCAGAGCGGCCAGAAGCTGCGGCTGCGCGGCCGTGGCATGCCTCAGCGCGAAGGCGGCCGCGGCGATTTGATCGTGGAGTTGACGATCGTGGCGCCGCCCAAGCCCTCGGCGCGCGAGAGGGAGTTGTTTGAGCGGCTGGCCAAGGAGTCGGCGTTCGACCCGCGCAGCATGACGTAAGCGCACGCTCCGCGCCCTTGGACGTGTCCGGCGAGTTGGACACGTCCGGCGGGTCCGACGCAACACATTTTGCCGGCGGCTACCGCCGCCGTTGGAGGAGAACAACATGGACATGAACCGTTTGACGCAGAAGTGCCAGGAGGCGCTGCAAGAGGCGCAGAGCAAGGCGGTGCGCTACGGCCACATCGAAGTGGATGTGGAGCACGTGATGCTGGCCCTGTGCGAGGACGCCGACGGACTGCTGCCGCGTCTGCTGAACAAGATGGACACGCAGCCCGCGAGCGTGTCGGCGGAGTTGGAGACGGAACTGCGCCGCCGGCCGCGCGTGTCCGGGCCGGGCGCGGAACCGGGCAAGATTTACGTGTCGCGGCGCTTTAGCGAGCTGCTGGTCCGCGCGGAAGACGAGGCCAAGCGGCTGAAGGACGAGTATGTGTCGGTGGAGCACCTGGCGCTGGCCGCGCTCGATGAAGGGGGCGCCAGCGCCGCCGCCAGGATCTTCGCCCGCTTCGGCGTCACGCGCGACAAGTTTCTGGCCGCGTTGCGCGAGGTTCGGGGCAATCAGCGGGTGCAGAGCGCCACGCCCGAGGGCTCGTATGAGGCGCTGAAGCGGTATGGCCGCGACCTGGTGGACGAGGCCCGCCGCGGCAAGCTGGACCCGGTGATCGGCCGCGACAGCGAGATTCGCCGGGTCATCCGTGTCCTGTCGCGCAAGACCAAGAACAACCCCGTGCTCATCGGCGAGCCGGGCGTGGGCAAGACGGCCATTGTCGAGGGTCTGGCCCAGCGGATCGTGCGCGGCGACGTGCCCGAAGGGCTGAAGGACAAGACCGTGTTCGCGCTGGACCTGGGCTCGCTGGTGGCGGGCGCCAAGTTCCGCGGCGAGTTTGAGGAACGGCTCAAGGCCGTGCTGCAAGAGGTCCGCCAGTCCGAAGGCCGCATCCTGATGTTCATTGACGAGATGCACAACATCGTGGGCGCGGGCCGGGCCGAAGGCTCCATGGACGCGGGCAACATGCTCAAGCCCATGCTGGCGCGCGGCGAGCTGCACTGCATCGGCGCCACCACGCTGGACGAATACCGCAAGCACGTGGAAAAGGATGCGGCCCTGGAGCGGCGCTTCCAGCCTGTGATGGTGGACCCGCCGAGCGTGGAGGACACGATCAGCATCCTGCGCGGACTGCGCGAGCGGTACGAGGCGCACCATGGCGTGCGCATTCAGGACAGCGCGCTCGTGGCCGCAGCGACTCTGTCGAATCGTTACATCTCGGACCGCTTTCTGCCGGACAAGGCCATAGACCTTGTGGACGAGGCCTGCGCCATGCTGCGCACCGAGATTGACAGCATGCCTTCGGAGCTGGACGAAGTGACGCGGCGGGTGATGCAGCTCGAGATCGAGGAAGCGGCGCTGAAGAAGGAGACGGACAAGGCGTCCAAGGACCGGCTGGAGAGCATTCGCAAGGAACTGGCGGACCTGAAGACCAAGGC
Organism: uncultured Planctomycetota bacterium; assembly: GCA_964470775.1. Classification (GTDB taxonomy): domain Bacteria; phylum Planctomycetota; class Brocadiia; order CAIUPP01; family CAYYEE01; genus CAYYEE01. The sequence goes on from CAYYEE010000090.1 coordinate 1,736, forward strand.
GACGGCCATGCGCGCGCAATGGGAGCAGGAGAAGGAGTCCATCCACAAGGCGCAGGCGTTGCGCGAGGAGATCGAGAAGGTTCGGCGCCAGGTGGAAGAGGCCCAGCGCGCCTATGACCTGAACAAGGCGGCGGAGCTGATGCACGGCAAGCTGCCGGCGCTGGAGCGCCAGATGAAGGCGGAGCAGGAGCGTTTGGAGGCTAAGCACGCCACGGGCCGGCTGCTGCGTGAAGAGGTGACGGAGGAGGAGATCGCGGAGATTGTGTCCAAGTGGACGGGCATCCCCGTGACGCGGCTGGTGGAGGGCGAGCGGGAGAAGCTGCTGCGGCTGGACGAGATTCTGCACCGGCGCGTGGTGGGCCAGGACGAGGCCGTGCGGCTGGTGGCGGACGCGGTGATCCGCGCGCGGTCGGGCATCAAAGACCCGCGCCGGCCTATCGGGTCGTTCATCTTTCTCGGCCCCACGGGCGTGGGCAAGACGGAGCTGGCGCGCACGCTGGCCGAGGCGCTTTTTGACAGCGAAGACAACATGACGCGCATCGACATGAGCGAGTACATGGAGAAGCACACGGTGTCGCGGCTGATCGGCGCGCCGCCGGGCTACGTGGGCTACGAGGAAGGCGGCCAGCTCACGGAGGCGGTGCGGCGCAAGCCTTACTCGGTGATCCTGTTCGACGAGATCGAGAAGGCCCACCACGACGTGTTCAACGTCATGCTGCAGATCCTGGACGACGGCCGCGTGACGGACGCGCAGGGCCGAACCGTGGACTTCAAGAACACGGTGATCATCATGACCTCGAACATCGGGTCGCAGTATCTGACGGAGGACGCCAGCCGCGACGGCGAGATCAGCGCCCGGGCGCGCGATTCGGTGATGCGCGACCTGCGGACGCATTTCCGGCCCGAGTTTCTGAACCGTGTGGATGACATCGTGCTGTTCAAGCGGCTCACCGTGGACGAGGTGAAGAAGATCGTGCTGCTGCTGGCCGAGACGTTGAAGAAGCGGCTGGCGGACAGGGACATCAAGCTGGTGATGAAGGACGCGGCCGTGAACCTGGTGGCGGAGACGGCGTATGACCCGGTCTATGGCGCGCGGCCGCTGAAGCGCTATTTGCAGCGCGAGCTGGAGACGCGCGTGGGCCGCATGATCGTGGCCGGCGATATCCGCGACGGCAGCGAAGTGGTCGTGGACGTGAAGGACGGAGGTCTGGAGATTGTGTGCAAGAAGGGGAAGTAGGACGTGCCGGACAAGTCAGACAAGTCGGACGGACTTGGCGGAGCCTGGCCGACGGCGGCGGGGCTCCGCCGGCTTTGTGAGCGGACGCGGCTATGTCTGTGATTCGCCTGGCGAGCGCGGACGATGAGCGGCTGTGGCGCTATCGTGAACTTAAAGATCGCGCGTTGCGGCGGGGGGACGCGTTTGTGGTGGAGGGGGAGCATCTGGCGAGACGGTTGCTGGCCAGCCGGTTCAGGGCGGAGTCGCTGCTGGTGTGCGAGGGGCGGGAGGAGCGGCTGGCGGCCGGGGCTGGCGAGGCGCCGGTGTTTGTGTTGCCTCAGCGCGAGCTGGAGCGTCTGGTGGGGTTCAAGTTTCACCGGGGTATGATGGCGTGCGGGCTGCGCGGCGAGCCGGAGACGCTGGCGCAGGTGATGGCCGGGGTGGGGCGGCGGGCGGCGCTGCTGCTGTGCGTGGACGTGAACAACGAGGAAAACATGGGGGCGCTGGTTCGCGCAGCCGCCGGCTTGGGCGCGGACGCGGTGGTTCTGGGCGAGCGATGCTGCGACGCGTTCAGCCGGCGGGCGTTGCGCGTGGGCATGGGCGCGGCGTTCGCGCTGCCCGTGGTTCAGTCGGCGGACCTGCTGGCGGACGCGGCTGGGCTGAAGGGCAAGTGGGGTGTGGAACTGGTGGCCACGACGCCGGACGCCGGGGCTGTGGACCTGCGCCGCGCGCGGCGGCCCGAGCGGCTGGGCCTGATCGTGGGGAGCGAGGCCGACGGGCTGCCGCCGGAGTGGCTGGCGCTGGCGGATCAGCGGGTGAGGATTCCCATGCGCCGGGGCGTGGATTCGCTGAACGTGGCGGTGGCCGCGGGGGTGTGTCTGCACTGGCTCATGCCGGACAAGTCTGACACGTCCGGCCTGTCCGAGGCGTCTGGCGCCGGCTTCAACCGGCCAGCGTGATGGCCGCCGCGGCCTGGCCGGCGCGGGCGGCGCGGGCGATGATGTCGATCTTCGCGCGCTTGCGGGCGGGACAGCGCAGCACCCACTGCATCTCTTGCCGCGACGAGGCGGCCATGTGGCCCAGGCGCGTGTAGTTGCGGCCGCTGATGAACTCCACGCCCGGGGGCCGCTCCACCTCGACAATGACGCCTTCCACGCCCTGGACGTTGATCCCCGCGTGGGTGACGGACGTGGACAGGAAGCCGTCGTTGGCCACGTTGCAAGTCACCTTGAACAAGCCGTTGCCCAGCGGCGCGGCGGTGAGGCCGTGAATCTCGACGCGCGGCGCGCGGCGGGCCAGCTCGAAGATGAACTGGCGCGCGCGTTCCCACGTCTCCACGCGCTGGGCGCGGCAGATGTTCGCCTTGCCGACCGGCAGCCAGCCGCCGATTTCGACCGGGCCGAGCTGAGGGTGGTCAAACGGCTTCCAGTCCACAAAGACTTCTTCCTCGAGGTGCGCGTTGCGCCACGCCATGAGCCGGCGCTCGGCCTGGCGCAGGTCCTGGGGCGTGAACTTGAAGATGTCGCTGGAGGCGCAGCCCGCGGAGTTCATGAGGACGCCCAGTTCGATCTCAAAGGTGAGCAGGCCGAGGGCTTTGTAGCCGAAGTCAGGGAAGTGACCGTGGTAATCGGAGGGGTCGTGGAACACGGAGCGGTACTCGGCGACGGCGAGGCCGGGGAAGCCGGTGATCTGCGAGCCGAGCAGGGCGAGCTGGCGGAACAGGGGCAGGTCGGCTTTCTCCATGCTTGAATCGCCGCCGGCGGACGGGGGGCGGAGCACCGCGGCCGGGCCGGTGTGGAAGCCGAGGGCGCCGAAGATGTTGGTGTGGTCGAAGAGAAAGTCGGCCACGGCGCGCATCTCGGGCTCGCTGAAGCTGTGGCGGCCGGCGCCGGACTGCTGGTGGGGCGGGCGCCAGTTGAAGCCCCAGTTGCGGTTGAAGTCCAGGTAGCGGCCGGCCGGGTTGTTCCACGGGCCGCCGTCCCAATCGTGAATGAGCCCCTCGGTCGTCAGGCGGTAGCGCTGCCCGCCTTCGTCGCCGGGGAGGCGCTGGAGGAGGAGACTGGGGTCGCTATCAAAGGCGATCCACTCGCCATTGGGGTCGGGCAAGCGCATCTGGAGGATGCGTCCGTCTTTGTCGAGGTCCTCGGGCCAGATGCAGTTCTTGCGGCGTTCGGGGAGGTCGCGGCTGCGCACGGAGCGGCCCTGGACCAGGGCGTCCTCGGCGCCGTCCACGCTGATGCGCGGGCAGATGTAGAAGGCGGCGCCGCGGAGCAAGGCGGCCGTGGCGTCGTCGTCTTGGGCGTGGGCCAGCAGGTAGTGGGCCAGGTAGAGCGCGCTGCTGGAGCCGGAGACCTCGGAGGCGTGGATGTTGCCGTGGACGAAGAAGGCGGGCTTGGCGCTGGCCGGCCCTGTGGCCGGGTCGGTGATTTCCAGCAGCAGGATGCGGCGGCCGGCCGGGCTTTTGCCGATGACGTGAAGGCTCGCCATCTCAGGCTTCCAGCGAGCGAGAGAGGCCATGTGGCGCTGGAGCTCGGCGGCGGTGTAGAACAGCGAGAAGTCGATGTTGGGCGCGGGCATGGCGGGCCTCGTTCTGTCGGAAGGGTCTGACACGCTGGAGACGCCGGACGGATCCGACGAGTCAGGCGGACCGGGGGCGGCGGGGTCTGGGAGGGGCGGCGGCGCGGAGCTGGCCGCAGGCGGCTTGTATGTCGCGGCCACGGCGGAAGCGCACCGACACGTTGGCGCGGCGCAGTTCGACCCAGTGGCGGAACGTGTTCATCTGTTCGCTGGACGGCGAGCGGAACGGCGCGCCGGGCGTGGGGTTGTACTGGATCAGGTTGACGTTGGCGCCCATGCGCACGGCCAGGTCGCCGAGCTGCATGGCGTGCTGGCGGGAGTCGTTGACGTCTTGCAGCAGCACGTACTCGAACGTGAGATGCCGCCCCGTGGCGCGGACGTACTCGGCGCAGGCGTCGAGGACGCGCTCCAGGGGGTAGCGTTTGGTTCCGGGCATCAGGCGCACGCGCTCGTTTTCGTAGGGGGAGTTGAGCGACAGGGCGAGGTGGGGATGGACCGGCGACTTGAGCAGGTCGCGGATGCCCGGCGCGATGCCGCACGTGGAGAGCGTGATCTTGCGCGCGCCGATGGCGAGCTTGTCTTCGTCGGTGAGGACCTTCATGGCCTCGATGACGCCGGGCAGGTTGCGGAGCGGCTCGCCCATGCCCATGAACACGACGTGGGTGAAGCCGCCGGCGTCGCGGCCCATGCGCCAGGCCTGCTCGACGATTTCGTGGCCGGCCAGGTTGCGGCCCGCGCCCACGGCGCCTGTGGCGCAGAACTGGCATGCCGTGGAGCACCCGGTCTGGGACGAGAGGCACAGCGATACGCCCTTGCCCGGCCGCATGATGACGCTTTCGATGCGGCTGCCGTCGCTGAGTTCGAAGAGGTACTTGGTCGTGCCGCCGTCCGCGGAGGGCTGGGTCTTGACCAGACGCGCCTGGCCAATGACGAAATGGCGCGCCAGTTTGTCGCGCAGGGCGGCGGAAAGGTCGCTCATTTCGCTGAACGAGGCGGCCCACCGTTTGTAGACCCAGCGCAGGATTTGGCCGGCGCGGTAGGCGGGTTCGCCTTGTTCGGCGAGCCAGGCCGCCAAGCTGTCCTTGGTAAGGCTGAAAAGGCTGCGGGGTTTGTTGCTCATTGACTTTGGGGCGGCCTCAAGGGAATATTCGGTTTTTGGCGCTAGTCCGTTCATGATAACTGTTGGCTGGGCTGGCGCGCAACGTGGCGTTGTCGCACGGGATGTGTGGAACCTGTGGGACTTATGGGCGGCGGCAGTGGCGCCGCGTTTGCATTGCATGGTTAGTCAGCCGCGGGGAGCGGCGGGAGAGTGTGATGGCGTTGCGGGTGTGGCTGGCGGCCCTGGCGGCGGCGGGGTTTGGCGCGTGCGCGGCGTTGGCGGGGGCGCCGGACCAGGCGCTGAGGTTGACGATTCCGGTGGACCCGGAGACGCTGGACCCGGCGCCGATCCAGTCCGGCTATGCGGCGGGCGTGGCGCGCCAAGTGTTCAGCACGCTGACGCGCTTTGACGCGGAACTGAAGATGAAGGGCGACGCGGCCGAGTCGTGGGAGGTGTCGGCCGACGGCCGGGTGTGCACGTTCCATCTGAAGCCGGGCGTGAGGTTCCACAACGGCCGCGAGATGACCGCCGAGGACGTGGCGTACACCCTGGCGCGGCTGGCGCGGATGCGGACGTGGCTGGCGCGGCCCATCGAGGGCGTGGACGACGTGGCCGAGGGCAAGACAGAGCGCCTCAAGGGCGTCTCGACGCCGGACAGCCGGACTGTCGTGATCCGCTTGGACAAGCCGTTCGCGCCGTTTCTTTGCCAGCTGGCGTCGGTGAATGCGGGCATTGTGCCGCGCGAGGAGGTGGAGCGCCGCGGCAAGGAGTTCGCGTGGCGGCCGGTGGGCAGCGGGCCGTTCCGCGTGGCCGAGTGGCGGCGGCGCAGCGCCATCCGGCTGGAGGCGTTTGAGGCGTATCACGGCGGCAAGCCGCGGCTGCCGGCGTTGAGCTTCCGGGTGACGCGCGAGGGCGCGGTGGCGTTCGAGGCCTACAAGGCGGATGAATTGGACGTGTGCGCGGCGCCGCGCGAGTACCTGGAGATCGTGCGCAAGGGCCCGCTGGCCAAGGAACTGCGGGTGACGACGAATCTGGTGACCGCGTACCTGGGCATCACCATGGACCGCTCGCCGCTGGGCCAGAACGTTCATCTGCGGCGCGCCATGAACTACGCGATCAACCGGCCGTTTCTGTTCGAGCGGATGCTGGGCGGGGCGGATTTGCCCGCCAAGGGCGTGCTGCCGCCGGGGACGCCGGGCTATGACCCGGAGCTGGCCGGCTATGAGTATGACCCGGCCAAGGCTGCGGCGGAGATGAGGGCCGCGGGCTATGGGCCTGGCCGGCCCGAACCCACGGTGAAGCTGGTCTTTGCGCCGATGCGGAACGGCCGGCAGATTGCCGAGCAGGTGCAGTCGGACCTGGGCAAGATCGGGATCAAGGTCCAGTTGCGGCAGATGGATTTCGCGGCGCTGAGGGAGTCTACGGAGCGCGGCGAGCCGGACTTGTTCCGTATCGCCTGGGTGGCGGATTACCCGGACCCGGACAACTTCTTGTATGTGCTGTTCCACTCCAGCCAGAAGCCGGTGGAAGGCAACAGGTCGCGCCTCAAGGACCCGCAGGTGGACAAGCTGCTCGACGCGGCCCGGGCCGAGCGGGACGAGCAGAAGCGGCTCGATCTCTATCGCCAGGCTGAACGGGCGATTGTGGATCTCGCGCCCTGGGTGTTTCTGTCGCATAACCGGACGCATTTCCTGGTGAAGCCGCGCGTGAAGGGGCTGGAACTGGGTCCCATGGACGACGACAGCGCGTTGCAGGGGGCGGACTTGGCCAAGGTGTGGCTGGAGGGGAAGTAGGGGGGGCGGGGGGGAATGCGGGCGGCTGAGGACTGAAGGTTGAGTTGGCGGAGGCGGGGGGCAGGCCGCGGGCTGACCCAAAGAACGCCAGCCCGGCTCTGGCGGGCCGGGCTGGCGGGCTGGATTGGTTCGTTCGATTTGTCCGGCAGATCGGGGTGGGGCGTCGCGCTATTCGTGCAGGTACTCGGCGATGAGTTCGCGGGTGTCGCAGGTCTCGCCTTCTTCCCAGAGGCCGATGATCTTGCGCTCGCGCTCGGCGTTTTCGACGGAATCCGAGGCGTGGGCGCCGTTCTTCATCAGGTCGTGGCCGTAGGTGCTGCGCACGGTGCCGGGCTCGGCGCTGTCGGGGTTGGTGGCGCCCAGGCGCTCGCGGATCTTTTCGATGGCGTTTTCGCCCTGGTAGAGGAGCGCGAGGCACTTGCCGGAGCTGGCGCCGCTGGACCAGGGGTTTTCTTCGGATCCGGTCATGTAGTTGACGATGCGGCGGAACTCGGCGTCCGCGTTGGAGTCGGCCAGGACTTCGGCCATTTGGGCGTACTGGGATTCGGTGATGGCGAAGCGGAAGGTGGTCTTGAGGGCTTCGCGGAGCTTGGAGGCGATGGCGCCCTTGAGCTTGGAGCGGAAGATGGCGCGCAGGGGGCCGTAGAACTCGGTGGCCTGCGCTTCGGTGAGCTGGAGCAGCTTGGCGCCCACGACATAGAGCCCGGTGCGGCTGAACATGTCTATGATGTTGCCGGGGCGGGCGGATTTGCGGAGGAAGTTGTCGGGTTTGATGATGACGAGCGTGGTCTGGGGGGTGACGCCTTCCGGGTACTTGACGACGTGTTCCAGGATGCCGCCGTCGGTCATGGCGAAATCATGCAGGATGCGGAGTTGCTCGCGGTTGGCGCGTTCGTTGGTGGGGCTGAGGACCGCGGGCTCGAAGAACTCTACTTCGCCGGACTGGCGGGTGACGAAGTCGCCGTAGGTGCCGCGGATGGTGTCGCCGCGCATGAGGCGGGATAAGTCGCCGATGACGTGCTGGAGGGACTTAACCGCGTCTTTGCCCCGGAAAAGCAGGACCATGGCGCGGTTGCTGATGCCGAAGCGGTTGCCCGGCGGCAGGGCGTTTTGGATGTAGTCGTTCATGGCGCTGCGGGCGAGGTCGGACATGTCTTCCAGGGCCAGGGTCTGCTTGTACCTGGCCAGGAATTCGGCGCTGGGACTGTACATGCGCGCGCCGGCGAACTCGAGGTCTTTGGTGAGCGACAGCAGCCTGCCGATGATGCCGCCGGTTCGGCTCTTCAGGAGGCTGTAAGGCGTTATGATAACGTAGGTTAACTGGGTGTTCATGTGGTCGGCTCCTGGGGGGATGATATGAGAGATGGGATAGATGGCATAGCGTACGGAAAGACATGATCATACCAAAGTCCGGGGCGACACTTCAATGTTCAGGTCAACTTGAATGAGGTGGGTTGGGTTGGTATAATCACGCGATACGTCACTGATTTTACCAAACCGGGTTCAGGACACAGGGACAAGGGGAAAAGGAGAGCATAGAGATGAGCAAGATTATCGGGATAGACCTTGGCACCACGAACTCGGTGGTGGCGGTGATGGAAGGCGGCAAACCGACCGTGATCATCAACTCCGAGGGCAGCCGGCTGACGCCGTCGGTGGTGGGTTTCACGGGCAAGGAGCGGCTGGTGGGTCAGTCCGCGCGGCGGCAGGCCATCACCAACCCACGCAACACCGTGTTCTCGATCAAGCGCTTCATGGGCCGCCGCCACAGCGAGGTGGCGGCGGAAGAGAAGCTGGTGCCTTACGCCATCGTGGGCGGGCCGCAGGAGCTGGTGAAGGTCCACATAGACGTGGAAGGCAAAGACTACACGCCGCCGGAAATCTCGGCCATGATCTTGCAGAAGCTGAAGCAGACGGCCGAGGACTACCTGGGTGAGAAGGTGACGGAGGCGGTCATCACCGTGCCTGCGTACTTCAACGACAGCCAGCGTCAGGCCACGAAGGACGCGGGCCAGATCGCGGGGCTGAACGTGAGACGCATCATCAACGAGCCCACGGCCGCGGCGCTGGCCTATGGTCTGGACAAGAAGAAAGACGAGAAGATCGTTGTCTTTGACCTGGGCGGCGGCACGTTTGACGTCAGCGTGCTGAACGTGTGGGAAGAGGGCGGGTTGGAAGTGATGGCCACCAATGGCGATACGCACCTGGGCGGCGACGATTTCGACCAGGAGCTCATCAACTACGTGGCCGAGCAGTTCAAGAAAGACAACGGCATTGATCTGCGCAAGGACCACATGGCGCTGCAGCGGCTGAAGGAAGCTTGCGAGAAGGCGAAGTGCGAGCTTTCGACGCAGATGCAGACCGAGGTGAACCTGCCGTTCATCACCGCGGACCAGAGCGGCCCCAAGCACTTGCAGATGACCATCACGCGCGCGAAGTTCGAGCAGCTGGTGGACCACCTGGTCAAGCGGTGCGTGAAGCCGTGCGAGCAGGCCATGAAGGACGCGAACCTCAAGACGGAGGACATTGACGAAGTCGTGCTGGTGGGCGGCTCGACGCGCATGCCCGCGGTGCAGGAACTGGTGCGGAACATGTTCAAGAAGGAGCCGCACAAGGGCGTGAACCCGGACGAGGTGGTGGCCGTGGGCGCGGCGATTCAGGGCGGGGTGCTGGCCGGCGAAGTGGAAAGCCTGGTGCTGCTGGACGTGACGCCGCTGTCGCTGGGCATCGAGACGCTGGGCGGGGTGATGACGCGCTTGATCGAGCGCAACACCACCATCCCGACCTCCAAGAAGGAGGTCTTCAGCACGGCCCAGGACAACCAGACCGCGGTGGAGATTCACGTGTTGCAGGGCGAGCGCGAGATGGCGGCCGACAACCGGACGCTGGGCCGCTTCCAGCTTGTGGGTCTGCCGCCGGCGCCGCGCGGCATGCCGCAGATCGAGGTGAGCTTTGACATCGACGCCAACGGCATCCTGAGCGTCAAAGCCAAGGATCTCGGCACCGGCAAGGAACAGGCCATCCGCATCGAGTCCTCCAGCGGGTTGAGCAAAGAAGAAGTGGAGAAGATGCGGCGCGAGGCGGAGCAGAACGCCGCGGCGGACAAGAAGAAGCGCGAGTTGGTGGAGGAGCGCAACAAGGCGGACCAGCTTATCTACCAGACCGAGAAGACGGTGAAGGAGAATGAGTCCAAGATCAGTGACAAGGACAAGCAGGCGATCAAGGACGCCATCGAGAAGCTGCGCAAGGCTTCGCAGGGCGACGACATTGAAGCCATCCGCAAGGCTGGCGAGGAGATGATGAACGCGGCGCACGCCATCGCGAAGATGATGTATGAACAAGCTTCGCAGGCCAAAGGGCCGCGCCCGGAGCCCTCGGCCGGGGCCGGCGGCGCTGGTCAAGGCGCCCAGTCCGGCGGCAAGAAGAAGGACGACGACGTCGTGGACGCGGACTTCGAGGTCGTGGACGACGACAAGAACAAGTAGCCCTCTCTTGAGGACGTGAGAATGGGGACGCGCCGTTCGGCGCGTCCCCGTTTCGTGTGCGGAGGGCGCGGGCGAGGGAGGCGGATATGGGCGAGCGCTGCTTGTTCTCGGAGCGGGCCATCGAGGGCGCCGAGGCGTTCATCAACGGGCCGGAAGCGCGCCACGCGCTGCAGGTATTGCGGATGCGGCCTGGAGACAAGGCCGTGCTCTTTGACGGCGGCGGCAAGGAGTTCGTGGCCAGGCTGCGCTCGGCGGGGCGGCGCGAGGCGGTGTTTGAGATTCTGGAGGCGCGGGAGGGCATGCGCGAGCCCG
>CAYYEE010000091.1:0-12182 GCA_964470775.1 uncultured Planctomycetota bacterium
CGACGCCGACGCGGTCATCCCTCTCAACCGCGTCAAATCGCACGCGCGCTTTGTGGGCGACTACGAGAGCGGCCTGCTCAAGATGCTCATCGTGGGTCTGGGCAAGCGCGAAGGCGCGGCCGCGGTCCATCGCTTCTGCCGCGCCACGATCGACCCCCTGGTCCGCGCCGCCGCGCCCGTCATCCTCGGCCGCCTGCGCGTGCCCTTTGGCCTGGCCGTGATCGAAAACGCCCAGCATCAGGTGGCCCAAGTCCGCGCCGTGGCCGGCCAAAACCTCCTCGCCGAAGAGCCGGAGATTCTGCGCCTGGCCAAGCGCCTGCTGCCGCGCCTGCCCGTGGCCGAGGTGGACCTGCTGGTCGTGGATCGCATCGGCAAGGACGTCAGCGGCACGGGCATGGAGACGTTCGTCATTGGCCAGCGGCCCGACAGCCCCACGCGCGTCAACGCCATTGTGGCCCTGGACCTCACGGAAGCCACCGCCGGCAACGCCCACGGCGTGGGCTTCGCCATCTACACCACCCAGCGCCTGTGGGACAAGGTGGACCACGCGGCCACGCGCGCCAACGCCATGACCGCCCAGCGGCCCGAAGGCGCGCGCCTGCCCATCCCCCTGCCCACCGACCGCGAAGCCGTGCTGGCTGGCCTGGAACTGGCCGGCGGACCCGAGGCGCGCGTCGTCCACATCCTCGACACCGCCAACCTGACCCGGTTCCACGCCTCCGCCGCGCTGTGGGACGAACTGGCCGCCGCGCCCCACGTTCAAGCGATCGGCGCCCCCTTCGACATGCCCTTCGACGCCGCCGGCCGCCTGCGCGCTGTCGAGTGCCCTGGCGCCCGCTGATCGAGCCGCCTCATGGGACCCATAGGCCCCGTACGACCTATGCGTTACCCCCCACAAAACATAAACGGGACAGCGCAAAGGCCGTCCCGTTCATAGCGTTCACGAGTCCGTCAGCGCGCGCCGCCTAATCCTTCACCGGCACGCAGATCTCCGTCACCAGGTCCTTGGCCGCCACGCTGCCGTCCGCCTTGGGCGCCTTGACGTAGACCTCGAACGGCGCGCCAGCCGGCGTCAGCTGCTGCACCGACATCCACGCCATGAGTTCCGAGTACTTGGCGCCGATCTTGTCGTACGGGCCCTGGTAGACGTAGCTGTAGACCTTCTGCGCGGGCAGCTTGGTCACTTTAACCTGGCTGTCGCCCTTCACCGCGCCCTCCACGGGCAGGCACACCTGGTAGCGGGCCGATTCGGGGATGATCTCGCTGGGCGGGTCCAGGAACACAGTGCGGCCCTTGCCCGAGACCTTCACCTTCTTGGCCTCGGCCCACGCAGCCAGCTTGCGGTACACCGCGCCGATCTCGCCATAGGCGCCCTTGTGCTCCACGCAGATCACCTGCTGCGCCGGGATATCCTTCAACTTCGGTTCCATCGAAGCGTCGCTCATCTTGTTCTCCACTCTCCACGCCCGAAAGCAGGTCCGCGGCCCGGCCGAGCCGCGCTCCCCAAGGCCAAAAATCGTACCATCCCCCCTTGTCCAAGGCAAGCGCGCCGTCGCTTCCGCCTATTCCAGCGCGCTGGCCTCGCCCGTGCTGCACACTAGCAACGCCGGCGGCATGCCGGCCAGCATCTCCTCCAGCCCGGCCGCGAACACCGGCGCCCCAGCGTCCGGCATGATGTTGAACCCAAGCATGATCAGGTCCGCGTCCGCTGAGTGGGCCCGCAGCGACTCCTCAAAACGCCCCTGCGACACCAACACCTCCACGTCCGCCTTGATGCGCGCCGATTCGGCCAGCGCCTCCAGCGCCTCGCGCGCGGGCTGGCGGCCGGCCTCGCCCGGCACCACCCGCAGAATTCTCACCCGCGCCCCGTCCCATTCCCAATGCTGCCCCATCAAGTGCGCCAGGATCAGCATCAGGAACCCGTTCTTCTGGCCGCGCCACCAGATGTCGATCCTAGGCCTCGCCGGAATCGCGGCCAGCCTCCCCGGATGCAGCACAATGACGCTCATGCCCAGGCCGTAGGCCGTGCGCAGGTTCCGCTCAAACGCCTGGCGGCGGTCCGGGCTGGCCGTCCACCCAAACACCACCATGTTCGGCCGCAAAGGGTCAAGCGACACAGCTTGCAGCAGCGAGCGAATCCCCTCGTCCAAGTCTCTCGCGGCCACGACCACGGGGAACGCAGCTACGTCCTGCTCGCGGATGAACTTGCGCAGCCGCGCCAACTCTCCCTCGCGCAGCTTGCGCAGGTCCTCGAACTCGCCCACCAGAATCTCGGCCAGACTCAAGATGCCCCGCCCACCCTCCATCCAGTCCGCGCACCGCACCAGCTCGGGCCGCGTCTTGGGGTTGCCGCTGAGCACCAGCGCCGTGGGCCGCCAGTTCTTGGCGTGCAGGGGCAGATCGCGCAGCTTAAGCAGGTTCGCGCGCAGGCGCGTGTAGAGAAACCCCCGCCGCGCGTCGCCGAACGCCGTGCGCAGCACCCGGCCGCGCACATAGTGGAACACCGCCGCCACCGCGGCCGCCGCCACCACCGCGGCCAGTGGACTAATCAGGAACGCCGTGGCGCCGCAGCCCGCCGCGCCGATCAGCCCCGTCACCCAGTGGAAATACCGGAACCTGGGCCGGAAGGACGGGTTGGCGCCGAACGACTCCACAAACGCCGCCAGGTTCGTCATGCCATAGGTGTAGAGGAAGAACATCGTCACCATCGAGGCCACTGCGTCCAACGCCCCCCCGCCCTTGCCCGACCCGGCCGCCAACAGCACGGCCAGCGTGATGACCAGCGTCAGCAACATGGCCCGGCGCGGCTCGTCCGTGCCCTTTGCCCCAGCCGCGAAAAAGCGCAACGGCCCGAAGATCCCATCCCGCGCCAAGGCTTGCAGCACCCTTGGCGCGCCCAGATAGGAGCCAATGGCGCTCGACAGCGTGGCCGCGAACACGCCCGCGGTCACCAGGAAGCTCATGCCCAGAAACGCGTTTCGCAGCAAAAGCTCGAACGGCTCGCGCGCCAGCGTGGCCTGGTCCGCCGCCCCCCCGGCAAGCGCCATCTGCCCGGCGTAGACGGCAAACGACACGCCGATCGCGGCCAGCGTGCCCCGGGGAATCGCCCGTCCAGGGTCTTTCAGATCGCCCGACATGCTGACGCCGGCCAGGATGCCTGTCACCGCCGGAAAGTAGATGGCGAACACCCGCCAGAAATCGTAGCCCTCCATGGGCTTCAGGTTGGCCGCGAACCGCGCGGCGCTGAAGTGGCTGCCCAACCCCAGCATGAAGACCGCGATGGAGAGCCCCAGCACCGCCAGGATCACGTACTGGGCGCGGATGGCCCACTGCGCGCCTGTCCACGCCAGCAGGAACAGCAGCGCCGCCGTCGTGAGGCTGATGAGCAGGTACCAGGGCGCCAGCGCCGGGAAGGCCCGCGTCAGTGACTCCGCAAACCCCAGGACGTAGAACGGAACCGAAAGCGCCTGGGCCAGGAACAACGCCATCCCAATGGCGCCGCCGAACTCCGGTCCCAGCGTCCGCGAGATGAGGAAATACGCGCCCCCGCCCTGCACGCGGGTGTTGGTCGAGATAGCCGCGATGGAAAGACCCGTGAACAGCGTAATGCTGTTGCACGCCGCCAGCGTCACCAGCGCCCAGATGACCCCGGCCCGGCCCACGACAAAGCCCGCCCGCATGAACATGATCACGCCGAAGATGGTCAGGATGGAGGGCGTGAACACCCCGCCGAACGCGCCGAAGCGCGGCGCGGCAGGGCTGGCTCGGACCGAGCCTTCGGCGCTTCTGCTCATGGACTCCTCGTCGCTCCTGGGCAAGGGGTGAAGGCGCATCAGGTTATCACACCGCGCCGCTTCCTCCCAAGCGGAGACGGCCCCGCCATTCCGCCCCGCCCTTCTTGCCGCTATACTGGCGTCATGACACACGCCCAGACCATCCCGGTTCCACCCGCCGCCGGCCGCGACTGGCCTCCGGCCGTGGCGTGGGCTCTGCTCGTGGCTGTCCTCGCCTTTGGCGTGTACGGCGGGTCCCTGGCCAACGGTTACGCCTACGACGATTTCCTCGTCATCGCCGGCAACGGCAAGGCCTCCACGTGGCCGGGCTGGCGCGCCTTTGTCACGCGCGATTACTTCGACGTCAGCCGCGAGATCTCTTACCGGCCGGTCTGCACCCTCAGCTACTACTTCGACTACCTGGTCCTGCACGGCGCTGGCCGGCCCAACCGGTCCTTCATGCACCATCTGGTCAACAACCTGCTCCACGCCGCCAACGCCGCGCTGCTGATGTGGCTGCTCGCGGCGCTGGGCATCGACCGCGCGGCGGTCCTGGCCGCGGGGCTTGTCTTCGCCGTCCACCCCGCCGCCTCCGAAGCCGTGTGCCTCATCGGGTTCCGCGAGGACCTGCTGGCCTTGGGCTTCTGCTGCGCCGCGTTGCTGGCCAGGACGGCGGCGCTGCGCAAGCGCGGCCCCGCGCGCGCGGCCGCCTGGGCCGCCATGCTGTTCATGGCCGGCCTGGGCCTCTTGTCCAAAGAAACGGCCATGCTGCTGCCGGCGCTGGCCCTGGCCTGCGATTACGCCACGGGCGCACCCAAAACGCCCCGCCGCGCGCGGTGGAACACCATCATCGCCCTGGCCCTCCTCTCGGCGGGTTACGCGCTGATCCGCTTCGACCTGCTCACCACGCCCTACGAAGTGGCTCTGCCGCTCTGGAGCAAGGACCGCTGGCACGCGTTCCTGGGCGCGTGCAACATCCTGGTCCTTTACGGCAGGCTGCTCCTGCTGCCGTTCGGCCTCACGCTGGAGCATGTCCCGCCCACGGGCCAGGAGTTGCCGCCGCTGCGCGCGGCCCTGGCCGTGGCCGCGGTGGCCGCGGCCCTGGCGGCCGCGGCGTGGGCGTGGCGCAGGCATCGGCCGGCCGGGTTCGCGGCCGTGTGGTTCGGCGTGTGGATCGCGCCGGTCTGCCACCTCGTGCCCATCGCCAACCCCATGGCCGAACGCTTTCTCTACGCCCCGCTGGCCGGGTTCGCCTTGCTGGCGGGACTGGTCTTCGCCCCCTTCCTGCGACGGCCCTGGCCCGGCGCCAAATTGCTGGCGCTGTTCGTCGTGTGCCTCGCGGCCCTCACGATCCAGCGCGTCCCCGACTGGCGCAATGACCGGACCATCAGCCTGGCCGCGGTGCGCGTGGACCCGCGGAAGGCGTCCCGCTCTCTGGACAACCTGGGCGACGTGACCCGGGAACTCACGGGGCGCGAGAAGATCCGCACCGCCGACGCCCGCGCCGAGAACCTGTTCCGCCGCGCCATTGTGGCCGACCCGGAGAACTCCAACGCTTGGAACAATCTCGGCATCCTGGCCGGCCAGCTCCGCCAGTATGACAAGGCCGCCCCCCTTCTCCAGAAGGCTCTGTCTCTTGCCGAGACCGCACCCAACTACCCCTGGACCCCCTCCAGCATTCATCATCAGCTTGGGGTCGTGTTGTGGAACCTGAACCGCCGCGACGAGGCGGTCAAGCACTTCGAGGAAGCGGTCCGCATCTGGCCCGAGAACCAGAAAGCCCAGCGCGACCTGGTGACCGCGCGCCAGGCCCTGGAGCGCAAGAAGCAGGGGCCCAAGCCCTGAGCTGTCTGACCCCTCGGACTTGTCTGACGTGTTCGACGGGCCAGACCCCTCACCCCTTCAGCACGGCCAGCGGCCTCATGCGCGCCACCACCTCGCCCAAGCCCGCGCCCACGACGACGTCCACCACGGAGTCAATGTCTTTGTAGGCGTCCGGCGCCTCCTCCTTGACAGAGGACCGGTCCGCGCAGATGAGGGCGATGCCTTTCATCGTCTCGCGGAAGCGTTGCTCGCTGATCCCCGCGCCACGGCGCTGTCCGTGGCGGCCGTGGCCCGTGGCCGCGGTGCGCGACATGACGCGGCCGGCCCCGTGGTTCACGCTGTACAGGCTCTCCGCCGCGCGCTCGCCCGCCACCAGCACGTAGCTCGCCGTGCCCATGCTGCCCGGGATCAACACCGGCTGGCCCATGCGCGAGAACCGCGTCCCCTGCATCAGCGCGCCGGGGAACGCGCGCGTCGCGCCCTTGCGGTGGATCCACAGCCATTGCCCGCCGTGGCTCTCCAGCTTGGCCATGTTGTGCGTGACGTCATAGACCAGGGGCATGGGCGCGTCGCCGTACATGCGGCGGAAGTTGTGGCGCGCCAGCATCGCCATGATCTGCCGGTTGACATAGGCGAAGTTCGCCGCCGCGCGCATGGCGCCCACATAGGCCGCGCCGTCCGCGTCGTCCGCGGGCAGGAAACAAAGGTGGCGGTTGGGGCATTGGCCGCCGGTCTTCTTGGCCGCCACGCGCATATAGTCATCGGCCACTTGGTGGCCCAGACCGCGAGAGCCCGAATGGATCATGATGACGATCTGATCCTGGAACAAGCCGAAGAACTCGGCCGCGTCCTGGCGGTCCACCCGCTCCACGACCTGAATCTCGATGAAGTGGTTGCCGCCGCCCAGCGTGCCGAGCTGATTCTGTCCGCGCTCGATGGCGCGCGGCGTCAGATGGTCCGGCTCGCCGGCCAGCGAACCGAAATCCTCGATACGGCCGATGTCATCCGCCTCGTCCTCGACGCGCCGCGCGGCCTCGATGCGGCCGCCGCCCAGGTCCACCTCGCCCAGCCCGCGCACCCCTTTGGCCAGCACAACGCGCAAGTCCTTGGCCGACAGACGCAGGTTGGTCTTGCCCTCTCCCAGAGGAATATCACGGCTGATGGAGATGGCCAGCGCCTCCGCGTCCACCTCCTTGCGCTTGAGCGGCGTGGAGATGATCCTCATGCCGCAGTTGATGTCATAGCCCACGGCCGCGGGGATGACGGCGTCCTTCATGGCCACTACGGAGCCGATGGGCACGCCATAGCCGTGATGGATGTCGGGCGTGGCCAGGACTCTCTCCACGCCCGGCAGGCTGGCCGCGTCGCAGAGCTGCGCCACGGCGCTCTCTTCCAGGTTGATGGCTTCGCTGGCGTAGATGGTGGCGTCCACGCGCATCGGCCCCTGGCGGGGAACGAAGACGCGGTTGGCGTCAATGCGTTTCATGGGATCGACTCCGTTCCTGCCCCAGGCGGGTGGCGCCGCCACTCGTTCTTGCGCCGCTTTCGCCGCGGTTCGCCCTGCAGGCCGCGCCCCGCTCACTTCATGCGGCGCACGAAGCGGTACAAGCTCAAGGTCTTGACCGCGCCCAGAGCCAGGAACAAGACGTAGAGCACGGCCAGGCCCACGGCCGCCATGACGAACGACTGGCTGGCGCCAGGCCCGCCCCGCGTCCGCCACAGCAACACCACCGTCACCACGGACGCGAACGCCTGGATGACCAGCGGCGCCAGCGCGCACGCCGACCCAGCCACGCGGAACAGCGCGCTCGTCAACCCCACGTCCACGGTGAACAGGCTGCGCAACTGCGCCAGCAGGCTGCCGTCGTCCTCCAGCATGTCCCGGTGCAGCAGCGGCTTGAACTCCTGGTAGTCGGACGTTTCGAGCAACTCATCCACCACGTTCAACGAACGGTAATAAATCTGCGCGAAGGTGATCCACAGATAGTGCAGAAACGTGAGGAAGAACGGGGCCAGCACAAACGCGACGCCCACGCCCCACGCCCCGCCGTGCGAAGCCGCGTCGTCGCTATCCGGGGGCACGATGGCGCCGCGGCGAAGGTAAACGATCCCCGCCACCACCATGGCCAGCGAAAGCAGCAGCGCCACGCCCAGCATGATGGAAACGCAGGACTGAAGCCGGCTGCGCTGCTCCAGCTTCTTGTCCACGACGAAAAGAAGGGCGCGGAGTCGGTCCGTGGAAGGCAGCGTCTGGTCCAAAGCCGGAAAATCGCGTTCCATCTCTGACACGTGGCTTCCTTTCCAAAACGCGCGGCCCTTGCGGCCAGGCCAAGCATCTCCAGCTGGATTATAGCTATCCCGCCCCAGCCAGGCAACAACCCCGGCGTTCCCCGCCCCACCGGCTTCCATCCGGGGTTGAAAATCCGGCCGCGTCCAGGGATAATATGGAGAAGAATCAAACATCTGAGGCCTGCGCTTCTTCGCCCCCACCGCGGTCCGGCGCCTTGGACGCGGCGTGGGGCGTGCGTATTATGGAGCCCGTGGAAGCGCGGGCCTGCGCCTTTGAGAACGGACAGCATGAAGAACGAGTATGACGCGCGCAGACGCAACATCGGTGTCGAACCTCCCTCCCAACCCAAAATCTGGAAACGTCGCGCCTTTCTCGCCGGCGGGGTCGTCCTTTCCATCATCCTGATCGTGGCCGGGGCCGTGCTGTGGTGGCATTTCACCCATGTCACCACGGTGCGCGCCGTTGTCCGCGCCAACATCGTCAGCTTGTCCGCCGACGTGGACGCGCGCATGCAGAAGCTCTATGTGGAACCCGGCGGCAAAGTCAAGGCCGGCGACATCGTCGCCCGTCTCGAGGACAAGGCGCCTTGGCTTCGGCCCAGTCCGAGAAGACCATCAAGGAGAGCCTCTTCGCCCAGGCCAAGGCCAGCGCGGAGTTGACGCAGGCCAACGTCGAAGCTGAGATCGCCCTGGCGCGCGCGCGCGTCGAGATCGCCGGCGCCCGCGTCACGCTGGCCAAGGCCGCCCTTGACCTGCGCAAGACCAAGCTGCCTGTCGAGATCCGCCGCGCTCAGGCCCAGCGCGACGAGGCCCAGGCGAGGTTGAGCTTTCTGCAGAAAGGCCTTCGCGAGGAGGCGATCGAAGCGGCCAAGGCGCGGCTGGAGACCGCCAAGGCCCGCGAACTGCTGGGCCAGCTTCAGGTGCGCCTCACCGAGGAACTGGTCAAGCGCGAGGTCGAGTCGCACCTTGCCCTCGAGGTCCGCAAGACCGAACTCGTGGCGCAACGCAACGAGGCGCGCGAGACCGAGCTGCGCCTGGCCCAGCTCGAAAAGGGCGCCATGCCCGAGGAGATCGAGGCCGCCCGCCAGGCCTTGGGCGCGCGCGAGGCCGACTTGGACCTGGTCCGCGCCAACGCCAAAGAGCCCGAAGCCCTGGCCGCCGAACTGGCCATGCGCGAGGCGGAACTGGTGGAAGCCAAGGCCCAGCTCAGACGCGCCGAGGAGCAGAAGTTTCAGATCGTGCTGGCCAAGGAAAAGGTCAAGGCCGCCGAGGCCGAGCTTGAAAAGGCCAGGGCCGACGTGGCCGGCCGCGAGGCCGTGCTCAAAGGCATGACCATCGTGAGCCCGGTCACGGGCACGGTCATCCGCACGTTCGATCACGAGGGCGAAGTCTGCCGCAAGGCCGTGGCCTCCATCCTGGTGGCCGACGACAGCGCGGGCCGGTGGATCGAGGGGTTTGTCACGGAGTATGACGCGAGCCGTGTGCGCGTGGGCCAGCCCGCCGAGGTCGAAGTCGTGATCGGCTCAGGCGACTACATCGACGCGGTCGTGGATTCCATCGGACTGCACACCTCGGCCATCAGCCGCGAAAACACCAGCGGCTTTTTCGCCAACGGCGAAAACGATGGCCTTGTGTGGATCAGGCTCCGCCCGGTCAACGTCAAGGACATGGCCGCGTTGCTGCCGGGCATGACCGCCGCCGCCGTCATCCGCGTGCGCTAGCGGCCCGTTGAAAAAAAACACCGCGTCGGCGGGGACATGGCGCCTCAGCCCGCCAACGGCGGGATCGCAACGTGTCCCCGGAACAAACGCGGTATTTTCAACAGGCTGCTAAGCGCCGGGTTTGTGTCATGCAGTGTTTCAGAAACAGCGAAGCTGTTTTTTTTGAAACACTACACGAGACGCCCCATCCTCCCCTCACTTGGCCACGCGGAAGCGCGACACCATGTCCTGCAGGCCGCGCGCCGCCTCGTTGAGCTGAACCGTCACGTTGGCGAACTCGCGCAGCGAATCCGCGGTCTGCCGCGCCACCTGGCCCAATTGCGTCATGGAGTCCGTAATTTGCGACGCGCCGGCCAGCTGCGCCTGCATGCCTTCGTTCACCGCCTCGAACCGCGGCGCCAGCGCCTGCACGTGCTCGATGATCCCAGCCAGCCGCTTGCCCGCATGGCCGGCCATGTCCAACCCCTGCCCCATCTGCTCCTGAAACGTCCCCATCTCCTTGACGCCCGCGCCCACGGCCTTCTCCATCTCCACCACCACGCCCTCGATGTCCAGCGCGGCCACGGCCGTCTGGTCGGCCAGCCGGCGAATCTCGCGCGCCACCACGCTGAAGCCCCGGCCATGCTCGCCCGCCTTGTCCGCCTCGATCGCCGCGTTCAGAGACAGCAGGTTGGTCTGGTCCGCCACCTTGGTGATGGTCGTCACGACCGTGGTGATCTGACCCGCCTTCTGGCGGATGCCGGCCAGCTTGGACGCAATGGACTCCATGCCCGTCTTGAGGCCGGCCAGGGTCTCCTGCATCTGCGTTAGCCCGGCCCGGCCCTCCACGACCTTATCCGCCGCGGCTTGGGCCGTTTGCGCCACCTCGGACATGGTCCGCGCCAAGTCCTTGGACGTGGAGCAGATCTCCTGCGCCGTGGCCGCCACCTCATTGGTCGAGGCGGCCTGCTCGGCCGTGGCCGCTTCGAGCTGGCGAGCCGAGGCCGCGATCTCGGTTGAGGACGTCGTCACCTGAATGCCCGCGCGCTGCATCTGGCTGGTCATGGTGGAGAGCGACTCGGTCATGGCTGAGATGGCGGCCAAGAGCCGCCGCGTCTCGTCGCGCGAGGCCGCACCCGCGCCCGCCGCGCCCGGCCGAGACGCCAGCGACCGCAACGTCTGGCCCGCCTCGGACAGATCGCCCCGCGCGATGCTCTGCGCCGCCGAGGTCAAGGTCTCGATCCGCAGAGCCACGCCCCGCGACGCCAACAGCGACACCACCACCCCGGCCGCCAGCGCCGCCAGCGCCGCCAGCGCCAGGTCGCGGGTCATCCCCTTGAGCATGGCGGTCAGTTTGCTGGCGTCCAGCGTCATCACCAGCGCGCTGCGCGCGCCGCCGGACAGAAACGGCTCCGCCACCCAGAGCTGGTCTTGGATCAGCATGGGCTCTGACCGTCCATCTTCGATGCACTTCCTGGCCAGCTCGTTCTGCATCTCGTCGTCGCGCTCGCCGGGCGCATAGGTTGGCGCCCTGACGTCGGTCACTTCCGCGCCCCCGGCGCGCAGAACCCGCAGCCGCAGCACGCCCCCTGTGCCGGCCACGGCCTTCAGCAGCGCTTGCGGGGTCATGCCCGCCGCCAGCGCCGCCAGCGTGTCGGCCCGGCACCCCACCTCCACGATCCGCCGCTTGTCCACGCCCGACACGCCCGCGTATTTGTAGATCTGCCGGTCCACCTCGCGCGGCATGGTCTTCTGGGCGAACTGGCCGTCGTCCTTTGCCAGCAGCTTCGTGAAATGGTACGCCTGGTCCGTCTCCGTCGGGAACTTGGGGAAGGTGAAGTCTATCGCCTGCTCGGTGCGCAGGTAAGCGTGGCCCTCCGGGTCCGTCACCCAGAACTCGTCGGCCGCGGTCTTCTCGGTTACGCTCCGCATCACCTCCACGATCTCGTCCGTGGACATCTTGGCGCGGTTCTCCGCGATATCCACAAGATGCGCCAGGAGCGTGGCCTGGACGATCATCTGCTGGCCCACCAGGGTTTCCATCTGTCCGGGCAGGTCCTTGACGAAGCGTTCGGCCGCTTCGAGCGTCTCGGCCAGCGACTTGGCCTTGTCCACGCCCGCGTCGAGCAAGGCGCGCCGCGCGTGACGGCCGGCCAGCGCCGCGTTCGACGCCAGCGCCGCGGCCAGCAGCAACGTGAAGAGCAGCATCAGACGCGTCCGCAGTCTCATGGATCCACTCCAGGCATGGGCCTTCCAAAGAATGGCCGGCCGTTCGGTCGTTTCTTCGGCGCCAGCCGCGCAGCCGCCCGCGCGGCCAGCGCGCTCGCGTATCCCGGGCCCCCGTAGAATACGCCTTTCCCCGTCCAGCGCCAACCCCCGCGGCGCGCCCCGGTCCGGCGAATCAAGCGCGCGTCACCCGCCAAAGACGCCGTACTTGTAGCAGGTGTCGAGATAGGCGGCGACGTGTTCGAGGGGAATGTCGGGGCCGATGGAGTGCGCGCCGATGACAAGGCCGCCGTGGCGCCCGAGCTCGATGAGCTCGCGCGCCTGGGCCTGGATAGCGGCCACGGGCCCATGGATGAGCGTGCCGGTGTTG
>CAYYEE010000092.1:0-11972 GCA_964470775.1 uncultured Planctomycetota bacterium
CCGCCCAAGACCTGGGACGAGTTCATGGCCCTGTGCGCCAAGTTCCGCGCCGCCGGCGTCACGCCCCTAGCCTTGGGCAACCGCCAGCGCTGGCCAGGCGCGTTCTACTTCGTCTACCTCGCGGCGCGCCTGGGTGGAACCGATCTCTTCTTCAACGCGGCCGGCCGCAAACCCGGCGCCTCCTTCGAGGACCCAGCCTTCATCGCTGCGGGCGAGCGCCTCGTGGCCATGACCCGCGCCAAGTGCTTCGACCCCGGCGTCAACGGCATCGAGGACGACGACGCGCGCACGCGATTCCTCAACGGCCAGGCGGCCATGTATCTGATGGGCACGTGGGTCGTGGCGCGCGCGCAGAAAGAGCGGCCCGAATTCCTCCCCAACCTCCGCCTGTTCCCCTTCCCCGTGGTGGAAGGCGGCAAGGGCGACGCTTCCACGGTGGTCGGCGGGGTGAACTGCGCGTTTGCCGTGTCCAGGAAGTGCCAGCGGCCCGACCTGGCCATTGAGCTGCTGAAAGCGCTGACCGCCGCCGAAGTGGCCGAAGCGTGGGCGGGCATCGGCCGCATCCCAGCGGTGCGGATCAGCGCGCAAGCCTTGGAGCGCCTGCCCGCGCCCACACGCGCCGCCTTTGACCTGCTCCAAGCCGCCAAGACCATCCAGCCCTACTACGACCAGTACCTGCCGCCCCGGTTGGCCGAAGTCCACAAAGACACCACCCTGGAACTACTCGCCGGCGCCCTCTCGCCCGCGGACGCGGCCCGCCAGATGGAACAAGCCGCACGGCGTGAAAAGTAGCCTCGACGAAGCCCCACCTCTCCCCTCCCCGCCGCCACGCACGGCCCCCCGGTGCCGCAGTACGGCGGTTTCGGTTCTCTGCCTGTCTTTCCGCCGTTCTTCGTGCTCTTCGTGTGCTTCGTGGTGTTGACCAGCCTTTGGCCCTATCCCGCGACCTTTATCCATCAGCGCCGATAAGCGAGCACAAGTGGTTGCCGTTGCCGTCTGTCGCATCTGTGTCGATCCGTGTTGTCTGTGGCTAACCGCCGTTCTTTGGCCGCGGCTCTGCCGCGCCAGGGTCTGCCTGTCCTTGCCGTGTCGGAATGCGCCCCTTGGCCGGGCCGGGGATGTGTGGTACAACGAACGCGTTGCGCCAGGTTGTGATGGACACGCGCCGTTGGCGCTGTCTTTCCCATGACCGCATCCTATCCTTGGACCGCCTCAGCGCCTTGCCATGAAGACGCCGCGCCTCCCAACCCCCGCCGCCGCGCACGGTCCCCTGGCGCCGTGGCTGTTTCTGCTGCCTGCGCTGCTGGTCTATGGCCTGTTCGTCCTTGTCCCGGTGGCGGAATCCTTTCGCCTCAGCCTCTACGACTGGCCTTACGCGGGCTCGGCGCCGGTGTGGGCCGGTCTGGACAACTTCCGCGAGCTCTGGGGCGACGCCATCTTCTGGTCCGCGTTGTAGCACAATGTGGCGCTCATCGTGTTGTCGCTCGTTATTCAGCTGCCAGTGGCCATGACCCTGGCCATTCTGCTCAGCTACCCCATCCGCGGCCGCAAGGTCTTTCGCGCTGTGTTCTTCGCGCCCATGGTCATGCCCACCGTGGCCATCGCGGTGCTGTGGTCTTACATCTATCTGCCGCAACAGGGACTGTTGGACCAAGCCCTGCGGCTCTTCGGCCGCGACACGGCCACGGCCTGGCTTTCCGACCCGGCCACGGCCCTGCCCTGCGTGTTCGCCACGATCTGCTGGCGCTACATCGGTTTTCACATGGTGCTCTTCATGGCTGGCTTGGCCGCCATACCGGGCGAGCTCTACGAGGCCGCGCGCATGGACGGCGCAAGCGAGTGGGCGATTGTGCGCCGCATCACGCTGCCCTTGCTGCGGCCCACCATCGCCGCCTCGGCCACGCTGTCGGTCATCGGCTCGCTGAAGTATTTTGACCTTGTCTATATGATGGCCGGCGGCGCGCCGAGGGCCAACCGCGAGATCATGGCCACGTTTGTCTATCGCCAGGCGTTTGAGGGCAGCCAGGGCCGCTATGGCTACAGCGCGGCTGCGTCGGTGGCGCTGTTCGCCTTTGCCTTTGCCGTGGCTGGCGGGGTTCACTGGCTCCAAGCGCGCGCGGCGCGGAAGGAGGCGGCGTGAAGCGCCTTCTGCTACGCCTGGCGCGCCAGGGGGCGCTGGTGGCCGCGTTGCTCGTTTCGGGCTATCCGCTGCTGTGGATGGCTTTCACGGCCGTGCGGGCCGAAGGCGATGCCCGCGCCGCGCCGTTCGGCCTGCCGGTCCAGCCCACATCCGCCGGCCTGGCCAAGGTGTTCAGCGCCGGCGTGTTTGGGCGGGCCTATCTCAACAGTCTGGGCGTCAGCGTTCTCAGCGTGGCCCTGGCCGTGGCGTTCTCGTCCATGGCGGCCTACGCCTTTGCGCGCATGAGGTTCCGCGGCCGCCACGCGCTTTTCCTGCTGTTTCTCGCGGGCATGATGATCCCGGTCCACGTCACCCTGGTCCCGCTCAACCGTCTGCTCGGTCCCAGCGGCCTGGGACTCAAGGACACGTGGTTCGCGCTCATCGGCCCCTACGCGGGCTTTGCCCTGCCCATCAGCATTCTCATCCTGCGCGGCGCCTTTGCCCAGGTTCCCATCGAGCTTGAGGAAGCGGCGCGCGTGGACGGGTGCTCGGCGTGGGGCGTCTTCTGCCACGTGGCTCTGCCGCTGGCCCGGCCGGCCCTGGCCACGGTGGTCATCTTCAACTTCCTCACGATCTGGAACGAGTTCGCCTTTGCGCTGACGCTGGTCACCAGCCGGGGATCGCGCACGCTGCCGCTGGCTCTGTGGCGGTTCCGCGACGACCACGGCGTGTTCATCACCGAGACGTGCGCGGCGCTGTGTGTTGCCGTGCTGCCCGTGTTTCTGGTTTACTGTCTGGCCCAGCGCCATATCATCCAAGGTCTCACCGCGGGCGCCGTGAAGCAGTAATCCCAGGAGAAAGCCGTGCCGCCAGCCGCTACCCAGCCCCGCCGACGCCTCGCCTGGACCGGCCTGTCCGGGGCCGCGCTTTGGGCGGGGGGGGGGGCTGTGGTGTTGCTGCTGGCGGGGGCGTTGCTGTGCTGGTTCTTGCTGGACGCTTCGACGCCGCCTTGGACCAAGGCCCATACACTGGAGTGGGGCAAAGGCCACTGGCCCAACGCGGTGGAGAAGCTGGGCAAGTTCTGGCCGCCGCTGTGGCTTTTCATGGTGTGGGCGCTGGCCGCGGGCCGCAAGCGCATCGCCTTGGCCGGGCTGCTGGCGCTGTTGCTGGTGGCGCTGCCCGTGGGCGCGCTGAAATACAGCGTGTGCCGCCTGCGCCCCTATGCTTCGCCGCCTGCGCACTGGACCAAGACCTCCTATTCCTTCCCCTCGGGCGACGCGGCCCAGGCGTTCGCCACGGCCGTGGCGGCCGCGGCGCTGATGCGCGGGCGGTGGCGCTGGCTGCCCTTTGCCGTGGCCGCGGCCGTGGCCGTGCTGCGCGTGCTCAACTGCCGCCACTATCCGTCCGACGTTCTGACCGGCGCGGCCGTGGGATTGGCGATGGGCGCCGTGGCGCTGGCCGCGTGGCGCGCCATCCTGCGCCGGCCGCCGTCCACGGCGCCG
Organism: uncultured Planctomycetota bacterium; assembly: GCA_964470775.1. GTDB lineage: Bacteria > Planctomycetota > Brocadiia > CAIUPP01 > CAYYEE01 > CAYYEE01. The sequence continues at coordinate 3,622 of CAYYEE010000092.1, forward strand.
CCGGGGCGATGGACGCGCCTGGTGGCGTGGTTCTGGGGCCAGCCCCGCCGGCCCGCGTGGCTGGGCTGGATCGTCCTGGGACTGCCTTTCGCCGAAGCCTTCGCCAACGCCGAAATCGCGGTCTGCCTGCGCGGCTTCGGGCCGTTCCTCGCGGCCGCGCTGCTGCTGGCCAAGGGTGAAGCCTGGCTGCGCTGGCTGCGGACAAGCCGGCCGCCGTCCTCCGCCGCCCCGGCGCTGGTCCTCGTGGCCATGACCTTGCTGGCCATCCTGCCCAGCCTCGGGTGGGTGTCCCTCTACGACCGCGACGAGGGCTACTACGCCGAGTGCGCGCGCGAGATGGTCCAGCGGCGCGATCCCCTGGTGCCGCATTTCGGCGGCAAGCCCTGGATGGAGAAGCCGCCTCTTCTCTACTGGTTCATGGCCCTGTCGCTGCCGGTCTTTGGGGGGGATGCCTTCGGCGCCGATGAGTTCGCTCTGCGCCTGCCGTCCGCGCTCTTCGGCGCGCTATGCGTGTGGCTCATCTACCGGCTGGGGCGCGATATGTTCAACCGCCGCGCCGGAGCTCTGGCGGCGTGCGCGCTGGCCGTGTGTCCGCTCTTCGCCGCGCTCTCGCGCCTGGCCATGCTCGACACCGGCCTCACCGCCGCGCTGCTGATCGCCATGCTCGGTTTCTGGCGGTTCTTGCATGGCGGCGGATTCGGCGCGTTGTTCCTGTTCTACTTCGGCTGCGGGCTGGGCATCCTGGCCAAAGGTCCGCTGGGACTGGCGCTGCCGGTCATTGCGGTGGGCGGCTATGTCGTCGTGTCCTGGAACATGGGCTTTCTCTGGCGCATGAAGCCGCTGCCCGGCGCGCTGATCGTGCTGGCCGTGGCGGGCGCGTGGGCCGTGCCCGCGGGGCTGGCCACCCAAGGCGGCTACTTTTACGAGCTTGTCTGGGAGCGCACGCTGGTTCCCATCTTCTCGCCCATGCAAGGCCACGGCGGCGGCGACATCGCCGGCTATCTGGCCAGCCTGCCGGTCTACATCCCCATCCTGCTGGTGAGCTTCCTGCCGTGGACATGCTGGCTGGCGCCCATGACGCGCAACCTCCTGCGCGCCGGGCCGGACGCAACCGAACCCCCCGCGCCCGCGCCGGAGCGCGGCCGCCTAGCCCTCTGGGTCCTGGCCTGGCGCCACGACCGCCCCGCCTTTCTGGGGGGTTGGCTGCTGGCGCAACTGGCTGCGTTCAGCCTGGTCCGCAGCAAACTGCCCCATCACATCCTGCCCCTGCTGCCTGCCCTGGCCCTGGCCAGCGGGTGGCTGTGGGACCGCGCCATCGCTTGGAGCGGCCGTCCCATGCTCTATCTGCGACGCTCCGTCGGGGCGGTCTTGGCTGTGTCGGGCGTGGCGGTGGCGGCGGCGCTGGCGGCGGCGCCGCTGGCCCTGGGCTTTGGCGCCCGCGGCGCGTGGTTCGTCCCAGCGGCGCTGGCCAGCCTGGCCTGCGGCCTGCTGCCGTTGCGCCACGTCGTCCGCCGCCCGGCTCGCGCCGCGGCGCAACTCACGGCATGGGCCTTGATCGTCATCGCCCTGCTCTTCCAGACCGCCCTGCCCGCGCTGGAGCCCGCCAAATCCGCCCGGCCCATCGTCGCCGCCCTGCGCGCCCGGTACGGGTACGGACTCCAGGGCCTTCGCCTGGGCGCCAAGGACTATCGCGAAAAGTCCCTCTCCTTTTACGGCCGCGTCTACCTGGCGGAACTCGACACCGCCGAAGACGTCAGCGACTTCTTTTCCGCGCCTGGTCCAGCCGCGGTCGTCGTGTCAGCCGAGGCCCTGCGGAAGCTTGTGGCCGAGGGCTTCAACGCCCCACACCAAACCCTCTTTGACCGCGTGGTCTTCATCCCGGAGAACGGCGTTTGGCGACGGGTGCTCGTGCTGGCCAAACCGTGACAGCCTCCCCCCAACGGCACACCAGTTGCTTGCGTAACCATGACGGCATCCACAACCCCCGCAACGTCCTGAAACGCCACACTTTGGGTGTTGGATGGATGTCGAATTATCCAACACAAACCCTCCCCACTGCTAACGAAATTGAACAAGATGCGCTTGCACACAGGCGCCTTCGGTGATAGGATGGACCGGGCAAGACGAAAGAGGAATGAGTTATGTGGCGCGCTTTCAACCACATACGTCGCGTGCTTCGCGGTCTGGCCAGCCAGGATCGCGGCCAGGCCACGAGCGAGTACGCCATCCTCACGGGCTTCATGGTCCTCCTCCTGTTCGCGTCCTTCAACGCACTCTACAACCCAGAGACAGGCGCCGTCCTCAGCTACTACTACGACATCGCCTCATTGATCTGCCTGCCGGTCCCGTAGGCCGGCCAGGGCTTCGGTTCGGCGCATGACCTTCAGGAGTGTTGTCACCGTGGTCCCTTTTCCGGGAAAGGATCGAGAAATGAAGCTCTTCCAGAGAAGCCGCAAGACGCTTGGCCAGACAACCGTCGAATACGCCATCATCATCGCCCTCATCGCCGTGGCTGCCATTGGCGCCTACATGGCCCTGGGCACATCCACCGTCAACCTGCTCAAGGCCGAGACCGACAAGCTGGAAGGCCAGGACAACGTCACTCGCGAAGCCGTGGACACCAGCTCCGTCGGCGGCCCCTCGCTGCAAATGGGCAACTAGCGCCGCGTCCCCATCCTTGCCGGGAAACGACCGGCCGTTCGGTCCTTACTCCAGACACGCCGGCCGCACAGCCGTTGCCGCGGCCATTCCTTGCATCGCCAGGAGCTCGCCATGGTCGAGGGTCTAGAACTGACTCGGCACGGCGCGCTCTTGGCGATGCTCATTTGCTGCGCCTACACAGACCTGGCCAAAGGCAAAATCTACAACGCCGTCACCTTGCCCGGCCTGTTCCTGGGCCTGGGCCTCAGCTTCGCCCTCGACGGCGCCGCGCCCGAGCGCAGGCTCTTTCTGGAAAGCCTGTACAGCGTGGCCATCGGCGGCGGCGCCATGTTCATCCTCTATCTCTTTGGCGGATTCGGCGCGGGCGACGTGAAGCTCATGGCCGCCGTGGGCGCCTTGTCCGCCAGCCGCTCGTTCACCATCTGCTCGCTGATGTACGCCGCCCTCATCGGCGCGGCTGTGGCCATCGGCTTGCTTATCTGGAAGGGCCGCCTGCTCGAAGGACTCAAGCGCAGCGCCCGGCTCCTCTTCACCCTGCGCCGCGGCGCCCGCAAGGCCGAAGCCGCGGATGATCTGTTCCTGCCCTATGGGTTCGCCATCTCCGCCGGCGCCCTGTGGGCCTGGCTCACGCTCATCGCCGGCGTACGCCTGTGACGCCGCCGTTCGTCCGTCCTTGCCGCGGACCCTGAGCTTGTCGAAGGGCCGTCCTTCTCCGACTCCCAGGACTCGCCTGCCATGAAACTCCACAACGAACGAGGACAGGTGGTGGTCGAGTACGCCATCGTCTTCCCCATCCAGTTGCTCATCACCCTGGCCATCATCCAGCTGGCCGAGATCTTTGTGGCCAAGCAGGTGGTCAGCTACGCCGCGTTCTGCGGAGCGCGCGCGCAGATCGTGGGCGAGAACCCCGCCGACGCCGCGTGCCTGCCCCTGGCGGCCGTGGCCGGCGGCGCCGGTGCCGAAAGCGAACCCGACATCACCTTGCCCGGCTGGGGCGAGCTGCGCGGCTCGGGAGCGGCCCGCGCCAAGACCGCAGTCGAGGTCTACAACGAGACCATCGGCTCCCAGACCGTCATCCGCTGCGACGTCACCCACAGCTACGAACTCAGCGTCCCCTTCGGCAACCACATCGCCAGCCTCTTTGTCACCGAAAACAACGCCGACAACGCCTGGGGCGCGCCGCACATCAAGATCACCGGAACCAGCAGCCTTGTGAAGCCCTGGAGCGACGCCGGCGAGATCGGCGAGCCCGCGTCCGCCAACTGACCGCCCGCCGTTCGTCCTTGCCGCCCCATCAACGCGCAACGCCACTCCTCTCCGGGAGACCGCCATGAAAGCCATCAAGAACATCCAACGCGGCCTGCGCCGCTTCCACCGCGACCAGGGCGGCCAAGCCGTGCTCTTCGGCGCGGCCAGCATGGTCGTGCTCATCTCCTTCGCCGCCCTGGTCTTCAACACCGGCAACCTCGTCAGCCGCCGCATCCAGACCCAGCTCGGCGCCGACGCCATGACCTACAGCGGCGCCGTGCTGCAGGCCAACGCCCTCAGCGCCATCGGCTGGATCAACAGCGGCATGGCCCAAGTCTACGCCCGCGCCATGCAATACGCCGTAGACGTATGCGCCACGGGTCTGGCCGCCGGACTGCAAGACCTCCAGCCCGAAGACCAGCGCAACGCCAGCGCCTACACCGCGCACGACGAAGCCGTCCGCATCGCCCGCGAAGGACTCTACGGCGCCGACGGCAAAGACGGCCCCCTCCCCGGCGCCGTAAACTACATCGCCAGCCTCTCCAAGATTCAGAACGCCCTGGCCATCATCACCCCCGACCTGGCCTGGGAGGAAATGTACGCCATCGGCAAGCAGCACGGCATCGAGCGCATCGCCCTGTTCCCCTACCAGCGCATGTTCCCCCACGAAGGCGGCGACCGCCACTACATGATCCGCCAGTTCGGCGGCGGCACAGGCTGGCAGATCACCAACCTCGACGCCGACGACGGCCAGTCCATCACGGTCTCTCTCTTTCCCGGGCCCAAATGGACCATCTCCTACTCCGCCGAAGGGCTGGTCCAGTACCGCTGGGTCATCGAGAAGGTCAGCGACGACAAGTGGGTCATCCGCCGTCTCGACCGAAACGGCGTGGAGCGCGAGTACTACGAACTCGAGAAGTGCGACAACGTGTGGACCGTGACCAGCGACCGCGGCGTCCAAATCCGCTCCTTCTCCGCGTCCCAGGACCCCAGCGACATCAACAATGACCGCACCGCCCCCCGCCGCGGCCCCTGCACCATGATCACCGCCGACGGCAAGACCGAATACTTCCGCCACCAGGGCGGCGTGCTCTACGCGTGGAACCGCGACGACCGGCAGTGGGTGTCGCAGACCGTCGAGACCGCCACGGTCGGCAAGTACACGGTCAACGTCTACACCAGCAACCACATCCGCGTCGGCAACATGACCGTTGCCGTTGGCGCCACGCCCACGGTGTGGATCGGCAATTGCCGCATCACGCTCAACAGCAGCTCCAACCCTTACATCGCCGTCAACGCCGGCCCCCTCACCATCGGCGTCCACGGCGCCTCCATCTCCGTCGCCGTCAACGGCCACACCCTGGACACTGGCAGCGCCGACGGCCGCTGGCGCATGCACTTCAGCAACGACGCGAAGCTTTGGTGGCGCCACCGCCTCACCAGCCTTGTCCCAGACCCCCAGACTATCAGCGTCTTCAACCCCAACACCAGCGCCTACGAGATTCAGGACGTCGAGTACCAATGGCAATACGACTACCAGACCCTGGGCGCTTTGCTGCGCTACGAAGACAACGCCACGCGCTTTGTGTGCGAACACGCCCTGCGCGACCAGGCCGCCTACCAGGGCGGCGCCGCCCTGCCCGCCTGGCTCGACTGGTACGCGCCCACCGGCTGGGGCCGCGTCACCGACGGCGCGGGCGAATACACCCTCTCCGAAGCCTGCAAACACTGCAACGGCACAGGCCAGATCACCAACCCCGACGGCTCCACGGCCGCGTGTTCGCACTGCCAGGGCTCTGGAACGCTGGGCCTCTCGCTGGCCGACGTGATCAACAGCTGGTCTCAGGACAAGCGCGACCTGGCCAGCCCGCGCCCCTTCCTCGACCCCACGGTCCGGCCGCTGGTCCTCACCGAAGACTTCTTCCGATGGGGCATCACCGCCGGCGCCTGGCGCCCGGCCGAGGCCGCGCCCATGCTCTTCAACCGCGAGCCCAACTGGGGATACGTCGCCGTGTCCTGCGCGCGCGTGGGCGTGCCCGACGTAGACCCCTGGACCGGCGAGACCCGCTACCGCTACCGCTTCTACGACATCGACGCCCCCCTGCGCGCGGAATACCGCGAGAAGTGGGTGGAGGATCGGCCCGAGAACCTCTACCGCGCCGACCTCCGCGCCAAGCTCGTCAGCTCCCGCACCCAGATGGATCAGGTGGACATCGAAGAGAACACCATTGTCGGCGTCCCCCTCACCACCGAGCCCGAATCCGCCACCAGCTTCCTGTGGAACGTGCTCATCAACGGCCGCTATTCAGGTCTCGACGAAGCCAGCCTGTGGTTCTCCGAGCCCAACGGCCAAAGCGACTTCGACATGTCCGCCCGGCTCCAGAACATGCGCAACCGCGCCGGAAACATCTTCCGCCTCAACTCCAACGAACTCGGCAACGTCGTGAGACACTAATCGCCGTCAGATATGTCCGACCTGTCCGACCCGTCTGACTTGTCCGACTTGTCTGACAGAAAGACACCGCCATGAAAGACCTCATCCACAGCAACCGCGGCGCCGCCTCCATCGAGATGGCCATCATCATGCCCCTCTACGCCACCATCCTCCTGGCCATCCTCTTCCTGGGCCAGCTCACACTGGGGCTGGGCCGTGAGCACCAGGCGGCCGCTTTCACCGCGTGGATCGGCGCACAGACCCCCGCCGAGCTCGTCCAGCGCTTCTTCCCCTGGATCAAGAGCCAGCCCCAAGAAGACGGCTCCTACGGCGCCGAGGGCGAAGACCAGTGGACCCTGGCCATCACGAACAACCTGACCAACACGCCCAGCGCCTGGCCGGTTGAGCGCTTCGAAGACTGCCTCGCCAAGATATCCATCGGCAACGCCTACCAGGGCAGCTATAACTTCAGCGCCGGCACGGCCGGCGGCGTCTACTTCGTCCAGACCGAATTCGGCCGCTACCTCACCCATCACGGCTTGTCCACCACGGACGGCTATCCCCTCACCCCCCGGCCCGACGAAGTCGACGCCCTTGCCGAAGCCATCAACGGCCGCTACACCCGCTGGTTCGCGCAGCGCGACGTCACGCTCAAGCTCCGCTTCCGGCCCTACTACTTCCGCTGGATCTACGGCTCCTACCGGCCCGACTTGGCCGAAGAGGCGCCCCTGCCCCAAGACCCCGCGGACCAGCCCGGCCTCACCAGCCGCCACGCCGTTATCATCCGCGACCCCAGCGGCCTCACGCGCAGCGCCGCCGGAGAAAACGCCCAAGACGCCAGCGGCGTCTACGGCGACATGATGGAGCTGCTCACCGGCAGCCGCGCCGACCCGCTGCCCGCGCCCGTGGACCCGTCTCTCATCCAGGCCGCCACCGGCGGCCTCATGTACTCCTCCGGAACCGCCGCCAGCGGAACCCCCACCCCATGAGCCAGACCCCGCCCCCGCTTGCCCGCCGCATCGCCGCCGTGGCCGCCGCCGCGGCGGTTCTGGCTTTAGGCGCGTGGGGGCTGCGCGCCGCGCGCACCGCCGGCGACGCCTCCCCCCACGCCGCCGGCCTGGCCCGCCTTCCCCTGCCGCCCGGCGCACGGCCCATCCCAGGCCAGAGCACGCCCTCCGCCGGCCTGGCCCGCTACCTTGTTCCCGGCCCCGCCGCCAGCGTCAAGGACTTCTATCTCAACGCCTTGCCTCCCCTCGGCTGGCGCCAGCGGTCCCTGCCGGCCGAATACGCCGGAGAGCACACCCTGGCCTTTTCACGGCGCCCCCAAGTATGTATTATCACAATGGCGGAAGATGGAGACGCCGCCCGTTGCGTCGTCACTGTCTTCCACCGCGACATCGGCGCAAACGGCGACGCCGTTCCATGGAGCCTCCTCGATCCAGGCGCCGGCCGCTCGCCACAGCGCACGACAGGAGCAAAGCCTTGAAGAACAAGCTCGCCCTCTTCGCCGCCATCCTGCTGGGCGTCATCGCCGCCTACGGGGTCCACAGCTACCTCAAGGAGCAGGCCCGCCGCACCGAATCGCGGCTGCAGCCCACCGCCATCCTGGCCTACAACCAGCGCCTGGCCAAGGGCACGGTGCTCATGCCCAGCCACGTCAAAGAGCGCACCATGTCCCGCGACGCCATCACCCCCGCCCACCTGCTCCTGCGCGACCGCAACAGCGTCTACGGCATGAGGCTCATCCGCGACGTCGAGACCAACAGCCCCATCCTGTGGGATGACTTCGAGGAGCGCAACACCACCATTGACCAGGGCGAAAGCGCCCTCCGGCCCGGCTACCGCGCCCTGACGCTGGCCGTGGACAACATCAGCGGCGTAGCCGGCAACCTGCGCCCCGGCAGCCACGTTGACCTCTACGGCACGTTCCAGACCGCGGAAGAGAGCGCCGCCCCCGCCCGCGGCGCCGGCGCCTCCGCCGCCCGCGCGCGCGCCCCCCGCACCATCC
>CAYYEE010000093.1:0-11707 GCA_964470775.1 uncultured Planctomycetota bacterium
TGCTGCGCCAGGTGGCGGCGGGGTCGGTCATCACGGGCGACGTAACCACCCTCGAGGATTTCTCGGTGCTGGCCAAGCTGTGCGAGAGCGCGGAGTAGAGGCGAACGCTGGGCGCGGACGGATTGGACGAGGTGGATGAGGCGGAAGCGTCGGGCGCCCCTCACCATCTGATCCGGTTGTGGAATACGACCGTTTTTTCGCCGGGGACGATTTCGCCGATGAGGCGAGTCTCGACGCCGCGGCGGGAGAGGTGTTTGCGGATGGCTTGGGTGGCGGAGGGCGCGGCGACGAGGGTCATGCCGGCGCCGAGGTTGAAGGTGCGGAGCATGTCGGCGTCGTCCACGCCGCCTTGCTCGCGGATGAGTTTGAAGACGTTTTGGGGGCGCAGTTCGGCCAGGTCAATGGCGGCGTTGAGGTTGGGGGGCAGGATGCGGTTGAGGTTGCCGCCGATGCCGCCGCCGGTGATGTGGGCCATGCCGTGGAGGCCGGCGATGTCGAACAGCTCGCGGAAGTCCTGCCAGTAGCACTTGTGGGGCCGCAGGATGGCGTCGAGGAAGCTTTCGCCGTCCACCTGCATGCCGGCGAGTTCGGGCTTTTGGGCCATGAGCGCGCGCACGAGGGAGTAGCCGTTGGTGTGCAGGCCGCTGGAGGCGGCGGCGATGACCATGTCGCCTTCGGCGATCTTGGAGCCATCGAGGATCTTGTCCTTTTCCACCACCCCGACGATGCTGGAGGTGAGGATGTAGAGGCCGGGTTCGAGCACGCCGGGCTGCTCGGAGGTTTCGCCGCCGGTGAGGACGCAGCCCTGCTCCCGGCAGGCGCTGGCCAGGGCGTCGACGATGCGGTTGACCACCGCCTTGTCCAGCTTGCCGCAGATGACGGCGTCCTGGACGGAGAGCGGGCGCGCGCCCATGACGATGATGTCGTTGATGAGGTGGTTGATCATGTCCTGGCAGATAGACTCGACGCGGCCGTGCTGGAAGGCGATCTTCTGCTTGGAGCCGGGCTCTTCGGTCTTGAGGACCAGGACGGGGTGTTTGTACTCGGGGAAGCGGGCGTCGAAGAGCGAGGCGAAGGCGCCGATCTTGTTGAGCACGCGGGAGTCTGTGGTTTCGAGGCTCTTGGCCATGGCGGCCTTGGCGGCGTCGGCGGCGTCGATATCCACGCCAGCCTGCTTGTAGGACATCTTGGGCTTCATGCGAACGTTCCTTGCGGGTGAGGATGGGATGTGCGGTTTGAACGGCGCCAGCATAGCACAGGGCCGCGAAGGGCGCCACGGCGGAGTTGGGGGGCGGGGAAGAGCGCCGGACCTTTCGGACGGGCCAGGCGTGTCGGACAAGCCGGACGGAGCCGATGGGCGGGCCTACACGGCCTCGCAGGTGAAGGATTTGTAGAGGCCGAAGATGCGGAAGCCCTTGGGCGTGGGCTCGTAGACGCGGGGCATTTCGCCGAAGTCGCGCAGCAGGTGTTCGCGGATGTAGAGGATGCGGTCGGCGGAGACGTTGTAGCGCTCAATGATCTCCTCCGAGGATATGAGCAGATCGGGCGCGGGCGCGGAGGAGAGAGTCTTCCAGCCGCAAGCCGCCATCATCTCGACGAGGGAGTTCGCGGGCGGGATCCATTTGGTGGAGCCAATCATCTCGAAAACCACGCTGCAGCAGAGGGCCTCGTCCACGGTTTCGTAGCAGAGGGTCTGGTGGACGAAGCGCTCGCCGGGCCGGGCTTGCTGGCGGACGTGGCGCAGCGTGGTTCTGGCGCCGTAGAGGCCGGCGTAGTGAAGGGTGGAGCGGGACATCCAGATGAAGGTGAGCGAGGGGTCGGCGAGGCTCTGGCGCTCGAACTCGGTGATGGAGCCGAGGACAGGCCGGATGCGCGGTTCGCGGATGACGTCGAGTTGGGCCGGGGAGAGGTCGAGGCACACGAGATCGAGGGTTTCCGGGATGCCGGCGCGAATGAGCTCGCGCAGGAGGAACCCGTCGCCGCCGCCCAGGTCGACCAAGACACCGGGCGATGTGGCGGCCATGGACTTCCTTACTTCGTCCAGGAACGGCTTGGCCACGCCGGGGTTGGAGAAATAGCCGCCGTGCATGGCCGCCCACTTCTGGCCATGGCTGGAAGTCTCGCGCGCCACCGCCTGCGCTTCTTCGGCTACCATGTCGGGCCGGGGGTCTGGAATGTTCTACCTCCTCCGCGGGCAAAGACGCGCTGGACCACGAACAAAACCGATTCTATCGCCGTTGCGGCTAAGCCGCAAGTTGCGTCCCCCGAGGACAGAGATTCGGCACGACAGAACAAAGGAGAGGCCGCGGCGAGCCAAGGGGGGGCAAACACTCTTGCGCGCGAAAAGGGAAGTTTTTGAAGGGGCTGGAGAGGCCGTTTTCCGGGGCGCGGATAGAGCGCGGGCGGGGGCGCGGCGCCCGCGTTGACCGCCTGCCAGAACATAAATAGCCCGCGCCCGCTGGCGCCGATGAGGCCGCACTTCATCTCTTCCGCCCCTTCAAAGCAATCGGACGTTTCCGCGTCTGTTCCGGGGACACGTTGCGATCCCGCCGTTGGCGGGCTGAGGCGCCATGTCCCTGCCGGCGCGGTGTCTTTTTCAACGGGCCGTTAGAGCCAGAGGCTCAGCGGCCGGCTCTTCGCTCCCAAGCGGGAAGAGAGAAGCCGGATCGTGACGGACGGCCAGGCACATGCCCGTCAGTCCGTCGCTGGCGTAGAACTTGGCCAAGGTCAGGCTCTCGAATAGGTCTCGCGGCTGCGTCTTGGTGGCGATGGCCCACCCCGAGGCCCCATGCCGGCGGACAGCGGCCAGCGACTCCGTCACCAGCCGGTCAAGGTCCGCGGAAGCCTGCTTCAGAACCTGGGACAAACCGCGCGTGGTGATTCCCGCTCCCTGGCAAAGGCGCAGCGCCATCAGCAACAGCGGGTCCTTGGCGTGGCTGGGCCGGCCCGCCTTGAACCACTCCTTGCCGAAGCTTTTCACAGCCCAATGGACGATGTGCCGGGACAGGTTGTCGCGGACGCGGCTCCTGAGACGCGTCTCATCGGCCGGCAGGTGGGCCAGCGAAACGAGCAGGCTTTCCCCGTTGTAGGCGCGGTTGGCGACCGGCCCGCCCCAGAAGGAACAGTCATAGTCCTCCCATCCCGCCAGCCATCGCGTCGTTCCCAGCGCCTGCTCCCGGTAGCGCTCCTGGCCGGTCATCGCGTACAGAGGCCACAGGAAGGTGTTCGTCTGCGCGTTGGCGCAATGGTACGCCTCCCTGTCCTGGCGGGCAAAGTCCAAGAAGCCCAGCGTCACGCTGCCGTCCGGCAGCGTCCATGCCTCGCGGACGTGCTCGGCGAAACGCTGGACCGACTCGACGATTCGAGCGCGGAGGGGGTGGGCCGGGGCCAGCAACGACGCTGTGTCCAGCAGGGCGGTGGCGATTGTGCCGCAGTCGGCCACGAACCAGTTCTCCGGAACTCCCGCGCGCAAACGGAGGCCATAGCCCATGTTGTACGCGTCCGGGTGGCCTTGCGTGCCTTGGAGGCGCAGGGTCATGCCAGCCCAGGCCGCCGCCTGTTCCAGGTAGATCCGCCGCGGATGGATGCGATGCGACGCCAGCATGGCGCGGACGGCGTGGGCCTGCTGAAAGGCCTGGGAGCACCATTCCTCCTTGAGCGACCAAAGCGGCCCGTTGGACCGCAGCGTCGCAGCGATTTCATCTCCGACGCGAAGCGACAGATTCATGGGTTGAGTTCCCAAATGGGGAAGGGGAGCGGCAAGGACGTTGCGCGCGGGGGTCACTTGCCCAGGAACCTCGCCTCGGCCCACCACGCGTAGTCGTTCGTGATGCCGTCGCCGCCGTCGGTCACCACCAGCTTCAGCGTCTTCGCGCCGTTCGTCTCGACGACCACCGGCAGCACGGGCATGCCAAGCCGATAGAGCGGACTCTCGAAGACCAGCTTGTCGTCCAGGAACACCTTGAACACCATGGACGCGTCGCGGCAGTAAGTCCCCAGCCCGATGGCCGACACGAACGCGCGGGCGTTTTCGGGCACACAGTAGACGATTTCCGAGTTCGCCTGCGCATAGATGGACTTCTCGTACACGCGGCCCTCGCCGCGCGCCGAGGTCATCAGCTTGATCGGCCCGCAGTTCTGCTCCCACGTCGTGCCCGCGTAGAGAAAGTCCGTTTTGGCCGGCTGGGCCGGCTTCAGGTCTATCAGCCACGTCTGCTTGTCCGCCGGCGCCTCCTTCACCCACGCCGGATACTGGACCTCGTAGCGCGGCGTCAACGACTTGCGGTCTATGGGATACTCCTTGAGTTTGGGGCCAAGGACCTCGAACTCCACCACCTGCGCGCCGGCCCACGACGAGTTTTTCAATACGGTCAGCCGCACATAGCGCGCCTGGACCGGTTTGAACCACCGTTCCAGCCCCCGCTCCAGCGACACGTCCTCGTTTTTTGTCTCGTCCAGAATCCGCTGCCACTTCTGGCCGTCCTCCGATGCCTCCACGTAGTACTTGCAGATGCTCAGCCGCGTCTCCAGGTTCTGCGACGGCCACACGTGGAACTGGACGTAGACGTGGTCAATCTCCCGTACCCGCAGCAGGTCAACTTGAAGCCACTGCGGCGTCTCGAACACGCGCGCCCGGCCCTGGCCCTTGCCCAGGTCCGACCACCAGTAGCCGTCGTTATCCCGCGAACCGTCAACGGCCAGCCCTGGTTCAAAGCCCGGCCGGAACGACGATGCGGTGACCGGCTTGTTCAGGGCGTAGTTCATCGGACGCGCCACGACGCCCGGGGGGATGGGCGTGGGCTGAAGCTCATAGACTACCACTTGGCCGCCGCGAATTTTCTCGCGAATGACGGCTTGGCCGTCCTCGGTTTTCCAGTTCACGTCGCGGTCCTCGTTCCACTCCACCACGTCCTGCACGGGCGTGCGGCACGTCACGGTCACGTCCACGGCCTTGGGCGGATGCGAGTCCACCACCTTGGCCGTGCCCTGCGTCTCGGCGATCAGGTCGCGCTCCAGCGAGTAGTTGAACAGCGATACCACCCACCCGTCGCCTTTCTTCATCAGGCGCCAGCCCGTCGTGTTGGGCTCGGCGCCGGCAAAGGACACGCGCACGGGCAGCGCGTCCTCCGCCAGCCGCTTCATCAGGTCCTCCGCCAGCTTCAGCAGCGGCTTCTGCCGCCATACCTTGCGCAGGCGCGTCGAGCATGTTTCCACGTCCGCGTTCTGAATGAGGTAGCGCGGCGCGCACACGATCACCGCGCCCTGGCCAACGACATGGCGCGTCACCACCGGCGCCCCGCCGCAGGCGTAGAGCGTCTCCGCCCCGCGCAGGGCAAGCTGGCGCGCCGTGAAAGCGTTTTCCTCGAAGCGCCCGCCTGTGTCCAGCCGCGTCACGGCGCCGCTCATTTGCGCCGCCTCGCCGATGGCCACGCCCAGAAAGCTCTCGGGCAGAGTCTGGGCGTCTTCGGCATTGACGACCAGCACGCCTCCCTTGCGGACATAATCCTCCAGGTCCGCCGCAAAAGCCTTGTCCATCTCCAGCCCGCCCAGGCCGAACAGAACCTTGTAGTTCGCCAGCAGCTTGGGCCGGTCAAAGGCCTTGCGCGCCGGCGTATTGGGCGAGATGATGTCGAAGTTCTCGCCCAGCGGCGCCGCGCCGAAGTAGTCGCCCGAGAAACGCGTGTAGCGCGTCTCGGGGAAAAGCAGGTCGTAGATGACCCCGCAGTTCATGTGGTCCGCGTCATCGAACGGCAGGTTGTAGCCGAAGTAGGTCGTGCCCGCGGCGCCGATGGGACGGCTGGCGTCGAGCAGCAGGGCGATGGGCGAGTAGGGCACGCCGCGGTCCGGGTGGCGGTCGCAGAAATCCAGGACCGCGCGGCCGATGTGCCCCACGGTCGAGAGTTCATACTGCCCGTCGTCCTCGATGTCTTGAATCGCGGAGCCGGGAAACGCCTCCACGGACAGCATGTTGCCGCCGATGAGATAGGGCCGGAAGAAGTAGTAGGTCAGCAGTTGCAGCGGCATGCCCCATTCCTCGCCGCGTGTGGAGTACCACCCGCTCTTGAAATAGGCGTGCCGCTCCGTGGGCTCGTGGCCCAGCCAGAAGCACAGCATCTTGTCCCCGCCGGCCTGGCGCAACATGCCCAGCCCTCGCGCCGCGTGGAAAGGCGTGGCGCCCTTCTCGCCCACGGCGCGGATGTCGAAGTTCGTCGCCATGTGGAACGGGCTCAGGCCCATGCCCCACACCAGCGGCATGCGGCCCTCCCAGAACGCGTCCATGTAGATGTCGCTGAGCTGGCGCAGTTCCGGCCGCGTCCACTTGTGGTTCGGGTCTTCGCAGAAGGGCAGCTTCTCGCGCACGCGGGGCAGGAACTTCTCCTTGGCGAACTTCACCGCGTACTCATCCTTCCAGAGATAGGAGGACGAGCCCTGCCACTTCTGCCCGGAACGCAGGAAGAAAAACACGGGTTCCAGGCGGTACGACTGCTCCGGATGGCCGTCGCCGATCCACAGCGCCTTCACCTCCGCCGAAATCTTGTCCGTCAGGTTCGGGTTGCCGTGGTAGACAACGTAGTCCACTGTTGCAAAGGGCCATTTGTTCTCAACGTACTGCTGCGCCAGCCGCCGGAACACGGGCGCGGCCCCGGTCCCCTCGACGAAGTTGGCCAGCGCGTTATGTCCGGGAATGGTGCGATGCGCCAGACCCACCTGGGTGAGCGAGGCCATGGCCTCGTCGTTCACGCGCGACCACACGCCCGTCTCCGTGAACCAGAAGTCCCTGGCGCCGATGCGCAACTGGCGGGCGCATTCGTTGTGCGTCCAGCCGCCCGGCTTGACCAACGGATCGCCCGGCGCGGCCAGGACAGCAGCGAAGACGGCGAAGGCCAGCGCCAGCGCGCGCGCGTTTCGCGCCATCGACATCGGAGGGCTCCTTCTGGTCAGGGGGGGCGCCAGCGGGGACGGGAGGCGTCAGTCTTCCAGGTCCAGGTCGATCTCCCGGCGCAGCTGGGCGCAGCTGTCCAGCATCGCTTCCAGGTCCGACTCGCCCTTTTCTTGCTCTTCCAGCGTGGCCGCCTTGGCCGCGGCCAGCGCGTCGGCCTTGGCGGCAAGAGCTTCCCACGCGGCCCCGCGTTTCTTCTTGATTTCGGGGTGGCCGGCCAGAATGGCGTTGATCCGGCCGCGTTCCGTGAACAGCGGCGACGACGCTACGCGGACGTTGAGCGGCCGTCCGTCCCACGCGCGCAGCGACACGTCGTCCACCAGCGCCGAGCCTCCGGCGTGCACAGCCACGCCAATCGAGTCCACGCTGCCGTCGCCGGGCGCCGTGTAGGTCTTCTCGTAAAGACCCCATGCGTCGGTGAGCTTTTCCGGCGGGCCGTCGAAGGACCATGCGCCCACGTTCTTGCAGGGCGTCTTCTTTTCTCCCGTGCTCTTGTAGAGGTAGAACACGATGCGCGCGCTGGCCTTTCCCTCGCCCTTCAGCCAGGCGCGGACGCGGTACGTCATGCCCGGCTCCGCGTCGAAGCGGCCCTGGTAGGCCGAGGCGTCCGCCACGCGCATGGCTTTCTTGCCCGAGTGCGCCGCCGCGGCGTCCTCGACCAATTCCACCTTGCCCTTGTTTTGCCAGTCGCGGTTCCAGTGTTCGGGCACGACCGCGCCCAGGCCGGCCTGCGTGTGAGTTCCCGCCTCGAATCCGGGGTTCTTGAGCAACTGGCGGTTGGCGGCCGGTGTGGCCGGCCCGGCCAGCGCCCACGCGCACAAGCTGGCTTGCGCCGCCGCGGCGAGCAAGCATTGGACAACGGACATCCCATACCCTCCACGTCTTTCCCCTTCTGCCGTCCCCCGCGCCTGAGCGGGAGACCGTCGTTCCTTGGGGCCCGGCGTGTCAAGCCTCTTGCGCGGTCAGCGCGCATAAGAACCCGGCGATGAACGCGGCCTGGCGCGCGGCCGCGGCTTCGTTGAAGTGGACATGGCCGTCCATGTAGATGTCAGGCCCCAGGTTCTTGGTGAAAGTATAGAGGTCGATGGCCGCCACGCCGTGTTCGGCCATGACGCGCCCCGCCGCTTCGTTAAAGGCGAGGACGTCGGCGTTGCTGCGCGAGGTCGCGGTCTCCGCCGCCGCGCCAGGGGGCAAGTCCACGACCGGCGTCGTCGTGGCCCAAACCATCCGGCCCGCCGCCCTCTGCGCCAGCCGGCAGATTTCGCGCAGATTGGCGGTGTATCGGTCCAGCGGGACCTGATGGGGGCCCTCCGCCTTGCGCTTGATGTCGTGCAACCCGCAGTTGACCAGCAGGATGTCCGGCCCGGAGCCGGCCCAGCGCTTCACCATCTCGCGCAGATAGACCAGGACCATGGAGCTGTCCCCGCCGTTCACGCCGTCCGTGCCGTCGTCCAGGTCCTTGAGCTTGTGCGTGCCTCCTTTGCGGTCATATGCGAACACGCCCTTGAGCATGGGCTCAAGATGGCGGCCGTAGTAGCACGAGATGCTGTCTCCGATGACAAAGACGGATTGCATGCGCTTGCGTCTCCTCACCGCGGTTGCTTCGTTACCGGAAGATGACAGGTTCGCCTCGCAACGCCATGACTCATGGGGTATCGTCGGCTGCGCGACAGGCCGCTCGTGTTGTGCCTCATAAATAGCAAAGCTGTTCTTGAGACACGACACTAGTCGTTGTCAATGCCCGCCTGCGTGTCGAAAAAGCGCCACACGTCAACCGACGTGCCCTGGGGCAGGTTGCAGTTGATCTCCGCGCCGGCTGGCAGCCAGGACCAGATAGTGCGCGTGAAGGCATAGCGCGCCACCGAGTTGACCGAGAGGTTTTCGGCCATGGCCTTTGTGGTGCTGGCATCGGCCGAGCGGGCGAACCCCCACATCACGCGTTGCTGCGGATCGCCGATCCACCTCGCGGCGCCGTCGCCGTACAAAGCGTGGTATCCCTCGATGTGGGCGTATCTTCCGCAGCCGCCCTCCAAGGGTGAACCGCTCCAGTCAAACCGCGAGAAAGTGTCGGACACGATGGTCCGCCCGCCCAGGATGCGCTGCGTCTTGAACAGCGGCCGGCCCGCGCGGACTTTGACGCGGGGCTTGGTGTACCAGAGGTCGTATTCCTCTTCGCCGCTGTCGTTGTTGGCGTCATTGAAGGTGGTGCGGATGATGCAGGGCACGTTGCGGTAGTTGTAGCCGCCCTGCGCCGCGCGTCCGCGCCAGTTGGTCAATTGCCACACGGCGAGGGCCATGTCCTTGTTGTAGTCGAAGGGGTCCCAGGCGCCGTGGGTCATCACTTTGGCGGAGTAGCCGCCCGCGGTTCTGAGCTTGCTCAGGGTGCTTGCGCCGCCCTGGTAACCGTTCGCGTAGGTCTGCTTGTCAGGGGGAATCCCGTCTCCCGTGGAAGGGCAGTAGAAGGCGCGCGCGTCGCTTATCATGCCCGTGGTCATCAGAAAGCCCAGACCGATAGGCGCCATCAGCAGCGTCCCCTGGTGGTTGTAGGAGCTGAGGTTGCCGTTCTTGCTCTGGCTTTCGCGCTGGCCCATGAAGATGGTGCGGAAGAAGATGGAGGGGCAGAAGGTCATGTTGTCACCCGCCGTGGTGGCGTTCGCGTCGTGCAAGCGGGGCCCCGTGCGCACATAACCGTCAATGTTGCTGGCCGTGGCTGCGTCGGGAGCAGGGATCGGCCCTGTTACCCGCGCGGGGTCGCTGTACCAGCCATCGTCAATGAACCGCTGGTACTTCTGGTTGAGATTGGCCGTGGCGCCGCCCCAAGTGTGCGAAGATGGGAAATACTGGCCGTAGTCGCCGCAGTAGGTCTCCAGGGCCGAGCCCATCTGCTTCAAGCTGGACATGCACGAGGCGCGCCGGCTCTTCTCCCGCGCGGCCGCCAGCGCGGGCAGCAGCATGGCCGCAAGGATGGCGATGATGGCCACGACCACAAGCAACTCAATCAGCGTGAACGCGGCGCTTCGCAAGGGGGTGGGGCGCATGGTCCATGCCTCCGGGTCAGGGGACGAGGGCTTCTTGTCCGATCTCCGCCTTCTGCTTCTCCTTTTCCGCCTCTTCCGGCGTCACAAGCCGCAGGGCCACGCGCGCGTGGGGTTGCTCCACGCGCTGGCCGGACGCCACCGCCGCCAGCATGTCATACGCGGCGTCCGCGATGAGCGTGACATCCACCTCCAGCCGCGCAACTGGCAGCGGGAACACGCCGGGAAAGGAGTCGCCTTTGCGCGAGTGCGTGCAGACGTGGAGGTCCCTGGCCACGCGCGCGCCGCGGCTGAGCAGCTCGGGCAGGACGCCCCGCCCCAGGAAGTCGTCGGTGATGAGCACGCCGCCGGGCCGGGGCCGCGCCTTGAGCAGAGTCTTGATGGCCTCGTGGCCGAACCGCTCCATGGTGGTGTAGTGAAGGTCGGCGTTGAAGGGCAGCGACTCGATGCGGCCGCGCACGCCCAAAGCCTCGCACGACGCGCGGAAGGCCTCTTCCCAGTCCGGAAAAGTCTCCAGCGAATGCGCAATCAGCGCAATATGCTCGCAACCCAGGCCGGCCAGATAGCGCGTGCCCTGGCGCACGCCGCCGGCCATGTCCATCTCCACCGAGCGCGGCAGGATGCGCCGCGGCGAGATGTGCACGTCGGGGATGGCGTGTTCGGCCAGCAGCGCATGCGCCGCTTTGACCCACTCGGGGTTCATGTTGCCCAGCCACGCCCCGCGCAAGGCGCCGCGCTCGGCCTGATCCTTGATCCATTGCAGCAGAATGGGGAGCTGGCCCGGTTCGCGCACCACCAGCTTCAGGTCGCCGGGAATGCCATCCACGGCCAGCCGCGTCAGGATGCGCGACGTGATCCTCGCGAACGAAGACCCCTCGATCATCGGCGCGCCCGTGATGATTACCGAGCCGGCCTTGCTGGTCCGCTCGCGCACAAACGCGCCCACCCGGTCCTTGATGACCACCAGGCCCCTGCGCCCAAGCCGGCGATACGCCTCGGCCACGGTCAGGTGGTGCACACCCAGCTCCCTGGCGACCGCCCGCGTGCTGGGCAGCTTCTGCCCCGGCGCGTAACCGCCCTCCAGAATCTTGTCCGCAAGGCCGCGGCACACCCGGCTCACCGAGGGGGCGTCCGCCGAACGCGCGTCAGGAAGCGGCGTGATCATGGCGACTCCAGAGACGACCCAGGAAAGCATCTGTATGCTATCTGTTTAATATCATATACAATGCGGGCGCAGCACTGTCAAGAGAATTCCGGCGGACTTCCGGGTTCTCGTGTGAGGATGGGAGGAAGGGAAGCTTTGGGAGAGATGGGATGGATGGGGCGGGGCCGGGGCGGCCTCAGATCACCGTGCCCGCCGGCACCATGGCCTTGCGCGGGATGACGATGATCCCGTCGCGGATACAGTAGTTGGGGCCATCGGCCTCGCGCGCCTTTGCGGCGTTGGTGATGACGCACCGCGCGCCGATGCGGGCGTTTTTGTCCACGATGGCGTTCTCGATGCGCGTGCCTTCGCCGATGCCCAGGGGCGGCGCGCCGGCGGGCAGATCGCGGCTGTGGCGCGGGGAGTTGTCGTAGTAGTCCGCGCCCAGGAAAATGCTGTTGCGGATCTCCACGCCCTTGCGCACCACCCCGCGCAGGCCGATGATCGCCCGTTCGATGCGCGCCTGGTCCACGATGCTTCCCTCGGCCACGATGGAGTGGCGGATGACCGCGTCGTTGATCTTGGCCG